>JAZKIE010000390.1:0-2950 GCA_040385025.1 Pseudomonadota bacterium
GACCTGCCGAGTTTTCTGGAAGCGGTGTTTGTCAGCCCGCCTGCCCGCGTTGAAGGCACGGCTGTGTTCCTGACGGCCGAGGCTGGCGTGGTGCCCAATGCGCTGCTGCACAACCTCAAGCACAACAAGGTGCTGCATGACCAGAACCTGTTTGTCACGGTGCACAACCACGAGGTGCCCTGGATCGGCCTGGACAAACGCCTGGTGATCGAAGCGCTGGGCCACAACTGCTGGCAGGTGGTGATCCACTACGGTTTCAAGAACGACCCGGACGTGCCCAAGGCGCTGCAGCAGATGCGCACGCGCGGCTGTGAGCTGGAGACCATGACGACCAGCTACTTCCTGTCGCGCGACGTGGTGGTGCCCACGATAGGCGGCGGCATGATGCCCTGGCGCGAAAAGCTGTTTGCGCAGATGCATCACAACGCGGGTGGCGCAGCAGACTTTCTGAACCTGCCGAACAACTCGGTGGTCGAGCTGGGCAGCAAGATCGAAATTTGAGCCTTGAGTGCCATTTAGGCCTCAAAGCCTTGTTCCAATTGCGCAAGCAGCTATTAAATTAATAGCGAATCTGCCCAGGCTCTGCGTATTCTGGTCAGGCCGCCGGCCGTTTTTTCGCCGCCGCCACGGCGGAAAGAAAATCCTCCAGCACCGCGGCATCGTCAATCGTGTCCGAACCCGGCTGGTGAAACTCCGGGTGCCACTGCAAGGCCGCGATATAACTTTTTTCCGGGTCCTTGCGGCGTATCGCCTCGACGATGCCGTCACCGACACTGAAGGCCTCGGCCACAAACTCGGGCGCCAGGTCCTTGATGCCCTGATGGTGGATGCTGTTGACGCGCACCCGCTCCACGCCCGGATAAAGACGCGACAACTGCGAGCCCTGCACGATCTCCACGCTGTGGAAATTCTGGTCGTAACTCACCGCATCGCGGTGCACAAAAGACTCGGGCACCTGGGTCGTGATGTCCTGGTACAAGGTGCCGCCGAAAGCGACATTGAGCAGTTGCAGGCCGCGGCAGATGCCGAACACCGGCTTGCCGGCTTTTTCAAACGAAGCGACCAGTGCCTTGTCGTAGTCGTCGCGCACCCGGTCGCCGGACCAGCGCTCTTCCAGCGGCGCTTCGCCGTAGCTGCCGGGCCAGACGTCGGCGCCGCCGTGCAGCACCAGACCGTCCAGCCACTGCGCATAGTCGTCAAAGTTCACGTCGCCGCGCTGCGTGCTGCCGGTCGGGCAAGGCACCATGACCACCATCGCGCCCGAGGACATGACCCAGTGCGCCACGGTTTGCTCGACGTACTGCAGGGTTTTGCCGGTGAACAGGGAGCGTGTGGGATCGGCATGAGAAAAACAGGCCGACAGGCCAATCTTCAGGCGAGTGCGCATGTGGCGCCGGCTTTCCCTGGCGCTGGCATCGACGGCAGGGAGGGGGTGGGACTTGGAACTCATGGGCGGGGCAGGTCTCCGGGAAGGAATGCCCCAGTGTAGGCAGACCGGCACGCCCGTGCTTTCAGACAGGCGCTCAAGGCCGCGCCGGACAAGGCCTCATTCCAGCGGCAGGTCGGCAAAGCCCATGAAACGGATGGTCACCCGTGTGCCCGCCGGACTGTGGCCTGGCACAGCGTCTTCGATGGTGACGGTGGCGTCATGCTGCTTGGCAATTTCTTCGACGATGGCCAGGCCCAGGCCCGAGCCGTCCACGTTGGTGCCCAAAGCGCGGTAAAAGGGCTGCAGCACCAGCTCGCGCTCGGCCGCCGGAATGCCTGGCCCCGAGTCCTCGACCTGCAGCACCACCACGCCGCTGAAGCGGTCAGTCAGCAGGCGCACCGTGACCTGGCCGGCATCGGGTGTGTAGTTCAGCGCGTTGTCGAGCAGGTTGCGCACCAGCTCCTTGAGCAGGGTTGGGTTCGCCTCCAGCAGGCTGGCCTGCTCGCCGGCGGGCGGGCCGTCGTAGCCCAGGTCGATGTGTTTTTCCAGCGCACGCGGCACCGAGTCCTGGATCGCGTCGGACAGCACCTGCACCACGTCCAGCTTCTGCTTGGCCAGGCTGCGGCCGGTGGTCTCGGCACGCGCCAGCGCCAGCAACTGGTTGACGGTGTGGGTGGCGCGCACGCTGGCGCGCCCGATTTGCTTGAGGGATTTCTTGAGCTCGTCGGCGTCGGTCTCGCGCTGGGCCAGGTCGGCCTGCATGCGCAGGCCGGCCAGCGGCGTCTTGAGCTGGTGGGCGGCGTCGGCCAGAAAGCGTTTTTGCGTGGTCAGCAGCACCTTGAGCCGGCCCAGCAGGTCGTTGATTGACGAGACCAGCGGTGCCACTTCTTCGGGCACCACGCTTTCGTCGAGCGGACTCATATCGTCGGACTTGCGCGCGCGTATGCGTTTTTCCAGCTGGTCCAGCGGCTTGATGCCGCGCACCAGCGCCAGCCAGACCAGCAGCACCGCCAGCGGCAGCGTGACGAACTGCGGCACCATCACGCCCTTGACGATTTCTGTGGCCAGGGTTTTGCGTTTTTCCAGCGTCTCCGCCACCTGCACAAGAATCGGGTGGGCGCCCGGTGCATCGACCTTGATCCAGGTGTAGGCCACGCGCACTTCCTGGCCCTGCACGATGTCTTCGCGCAAGCGAACCTCGCCATTGGTGGACAGCTCCTCGTCCAGCGGCAGCGGCAGATCATGCTCACCGCTGATGAACTCGCCGCGTGTACCCAGTACCTGGTAGAACACCAGGTCGGTGTCGTCGGCGCGCAGGATCTCGCGTGCCGGCCCGGTCAGGTTGAACTGCACCTGTTTGTTCTTGACCACGATCAGCTTGCTCAGCGCCTGCACGTTGTATTCAAGCGCGCGGTCAAAAGGTTTGCCGGCAATGTTTTGTGCCACCAGCCAGGTCAGCGCCAGGCTGATGGGCCACAGCAGCAGCAGCGGCGTGAGCATCCAGTCGAGGATTTCCCCGAA
>JAZKIE010000391.1:0-5770 GCA_040385025.1 Pseudomonadota bacterium
GCGCCTGCACATCCTGCGGCCAGAGCTTTTTTTCCGGAAATTTCTCGGCCACGTATTCGGCAATGGCCAGCGTGTCCCAGACCGCGAAGCCCTCGTCCACCAGCACCGGCACCCGGCCCCCCGGACTGACCGCCAGCACCGCCTGCTTGAAGTCGGAAGTAGCGGTGAAGGGGTCGGCGCCGAAACGCACCAAAACTTCCTCGAACGGTATGCCGGCCTGCTTGAGCAGCACCCAGGGGCGCATGGACCAGGACGAATAATTCTTGTTGGCGATGTAGAGCTTGAGCACGGGGCCTCCCTTGAATGAGCGCCTATGCTACTGCGAGCGGGTCACGCCATTGATGCGAAAAGGCAGGTCGATTGATGCATGCAGGGGCGGCCACTCAGAAGCGTCCAGCAGTCTTGCGTTTGGCCACCAGGTTGCTGCGCAGGCCCCAGCCGCCGGCGTTGGGCCCGAGGTAGGTGGGCGCAATCGCTTCGAGTGCCGCCGGCGTGATGCCCAGCGCCTCCAGGCCCGGCAGGTTGCCGCTGGCGATGTTGGGCACGCTCATGGAGTCGAGGTTGTCGCGGCTCATCAGTGGCTCGCCGGGCGCCAGCGCCATCAGGCGGGCCTGCAGCCGGCCCAGCGCTGCGGGTAAAGCCAGCACGGGGCGGCCCCGCCCCTCATTGATGCCGGCGAAACGCCCCGCCAGCTCGACCAGTTGCCTGAGCGTGAAGACGTCCGGGCCGCAGGCTTCAAAGGTCTGGCCGGCGGTGGCGTGCAGGTGCGCGTCCTGCAGGCAGTGCACGATGGCGCTGGCCACGTCTTCGACCCACACCGGCTGGAACAGCGCGTGGCTGCCGGCCAGCGGGATCACCGGGAAAAGCTTTTGCAACTGGACAAAAGTGTTGAGGAATTTGTCGCCGTTGCCGAACATCACGCTGGGCCGCAACATCGTCAGTGCCAGGCCGGCCTGGTGCAGCGCGACCTCGCCCTGGCCCTTGCTGCGCAAATACATGGACGGCGCGGCGTCCGGGTTGCGTGCGTCTGCGCCCAGCGCGCTGACGTGGACCAGGCGTGTCACGCCGGTGGCGGCGCAGGCGCGGGCGATCTTCTGCGGCAGCGCCACGTGCGCTTGCTCAAACGAGGCTTGCGTGCCATGCAGGATAGCCACCAGGTTGACCACCGCATCGTGGCCGGCCACCAGCTGCGTCAGTGCGGCCTCGTCATGCACATTGGTCGGGACGACGTCGAGCGAGGGCAGCATCTGGATGTCACGGGCGCGGGCTGCCTGGCGGGTGGGCACCGTGATGCGCCATTGCAGTTGCGTGAGCTTTTCGCAGACGTGGCGGCCCACGAATCCCGTGCCGCCGAGAATCAGTATTTTTTTCATAGGCCTTATTAAACGCCTTCGGGACGGGCGATGCAAAACCTCTTGCGCTGCTGCCGGTCCTGTATCCAGGGCAGGAAACAGGCGGGACGGCCTGGCAGACACCCGGCCCTTCGCAGCCGATGTAGGCAGTTGCCGCAACAAATCTGGGCCTGCCGGCCTACAGGCTTCAGGGGGCCTGCTGCCCATAATCAGGGCATGAATATTTTTGAAGCCCTTCGCACCAGCCACGAAACCCAGCGCGGCCTGGCTGACGCCCTGATCAAAACCTCTGGTGACAGCAAAGACCGCGATGTGTTGTTCAAGGAATTAAAAACAGAACTGGCCGCTCATGCCGCCGCCGAAGAGCGATTCTTCTATGTGCCGCTGATTGCGCACGACATGACGCAGGAGCCTTCGCGCCACGGCATTGCCGAACACCATGAGATGGACGAGCTGGTGGAAAAACTCGAAGAAACCGATGCCAGCTCACCGGCCTGGATTGCGGTGGCCAAAGAGTTGCACCACAAAATCTTCCACCACCTGAAAGACGAAGAGCAGGGCATTTTCCAGCTCGCCGGCAAGGTCCTGACCGAAGCCGAGAAGCTGTCGCTGGCCAAGGACTATGAGGGCGAGTTTGTCTCGCAGCGCGTCAAGGACTGATCATTTGTCCGGGGTGTTGATGCGCTGAGGCGCCAGCTTGTCGTCGGCGATCAACGGCTCGGGCTTGTCAAGCAGCTTGACCAGCACCGGCACCACGGCCAGGATCACCAGCGCCAGCAAGGTCGCCAGCACCGCCGTCAATTCACGCCCCAGCCCGGCGGCCACCCCCATGGCGGCGGTCAGCCACAGGCCGGCTGCGGTGGTCAGGCCTTTCACATCGCCGGCCTTGTCACCCTTGAGGATGGTGCCTGCGCACAGAAACCCCACGCCGGCCGTCAAGCCCTGGATCACGCGGCTCAGGTCGTCCTTTTCCATGCCGATTTGCTGCGAGACCAGCACAAACAGCGCCGCCCCCATGGCCACCAGCATGTGGGTGCGCACGCCGGCCGCCTGGCCTTTGTGTTCGCGCTCCCAGCCGAGCAGCCCGCCCAGCAGGGCCGCCATCACCAGGCGCAACACCACGCGGGTGGTCTGCGCGACGTCGTCCAGGTCGGAAAATTCGGTGGCAACGGTGCCGGCAATTTGTTGCCACCAACTGGGGTTCATGCGTGTCTCCTGCGCAATGGGGATGCGGCTAATTTAGCCTGCCGGCCCCTTGGGGGAAATAGGCGTAGACCTACAAAAACATGGTGCCGTTGCGGGCCGAACCCCTTGATTGAAGCCTTTTGTGCTTGCAGCCCATACCATTCGGGCGTGAATAGCTATCAATTCAGGAGCAGGCAGCGGCCACAGCTCAGGGCATCTTTTCGTCCGGCGGAGGCGCCGATGCTTCGCGCGGCCCGACGGTGCCCAGCCGCGCCTTCAGCGACTGCGGCTGGCCGCTGATCAGGGCGGCGTAGTTGGTGGTGTTGGACAGCACCTTCTTGACGTAGTCGCGGGTCTCGCTAAAGGGCACGTTTTCGGCCCAGATCGCCGCTTCAATCACCGGCCCGTTGCGCCAGCTGCGCGGCCGGCCGGGGCCGGCGTTGTAGGCCGCAGCGGCCAGCGGCATGGAGCCGCCGAAGTCGTCGAGCGCGCGCTTGAGGTAGGCCGTGCCGATGATGATGTTGGTGTCGCGGTCATTGATCTGGTCGGCGGTGAAACCGGTCAGGCCGATGTGGCGCGCGGTTTCGCGTGCGGTGGCCGGCATCACCTGCATCAGGCCGGAGGCGCCGACGCCGGAGCGCGCGTCCATGATGAAACGCGACTCCTGGCGGATCAAGCCGTAGACATAGGCCGGGTCCAGGCCGATGCCCTGGCTGCGCTGGGTCACGGCCTCGCGAAACGGCATCGGGAAACGCTGCTCGGCGTCGAACGCATTGGGCGTGCGTTCGCTGGTGTTGATGCAGCGGTCCCAGATGGAACGGTCGCAGGCAAACTGGGCCGCCGCCAGCAACTCGCGTTCGTTCATGCCGCCGCGGGTGTGCAGGTTGGTGCTGTAGTTCCACTCGCGCACGCCTTCGCTGCGCAGGCCGATGGCAATTGCGTAGGCGCTGCGGTTCAGTCCGGGGTTCAGGCGCGCCGCTTCTTTTTCTTCAGCCGTCAACGCCGGTGGCCGGGCCGGCAGGGTGATTTTTTGGCCCAGCTCTTCGAGCGCAAGCTGTTCGTAAAAGCCGCGCACCGAAGCCATCGACTGCAGCAGGGCCAGCGCCTCGGCGCGTTGTGGCGGCACCGGCGCACTGGCGGCAGCGGCCGGCGCGTTGCTCAGCAGCGCGCGTGCCTTCCAGTAGGCCCAGACAGGCTCCTTGCGCGCGCCTTCGCTCATGGCGTTGATGCCGGCCAGCACCAGCGGCCAGCGCGGTGTGCTGCCGGCGCGCAGCGCGGCGCGGACCTTCCAGCCCAGCATGTCGTCGCTGAGGTCGGTGTCTTTGGTGACCCTGGCGAAATAGCCGACCGAGTCCGTGCTGGCCAGCCGTGAGGCGGCCTGGCGGCCAATCGCGCCCCAGACCCAGTTGCGCTCCTCGTCGCTGAGCTGCGTGGCCCATTTGTCCTCCATGAAACGCGCTGCGCCCTCGGCATCGGTGCTGGCCAGCTTGACCAGGGCCAGCACGATGATCTCCTTGCGCACCTTGCTGATCGCAATCACCTTGGTGGTCAGGAAGCGCGCCGGGCTGGCATGGAGTTCATTGACCAGGCTTACCGCTTCCGGCGCGATGATCTCGACCGCATCGCGCGCAGCGCGCGGCCGGTTCGCTTCAGTCGCCAGCCTGGCCTTGATCCAGGCGTCCTGCGTTGTCAGGTTGCGGTTGCCGATCAGGCGCGAGGCGGCGGCGTTGCAGCCGTCGCTGGCCTCGCGCTGGGCGAACCAGTTCCTGCGGACCTCTTCGGCCAGCCTGGCATCGGCACCCGGATTTTTCAGGTGTTCGACCAGCAGCGCATAACAGCGCACATCGCGGTCGTCACCCATGCGGTAGTTGGGGTACTCGGCGGCAAACGCGGCCCAGTCGCGGCGTTGCCCCAGCAGCAACAGCCAGTCGTTGCGCAGGCGGTCTTCCTGGTAGCTGCCGGCGTAACGCGCCATGACGTCCTGCACCTCCTGCGCGCTGGCCTCGCCGAGCCGGGCCCGGATCTCCCAGTAGGCCGCCCATGCTTCCAGCGCATGGCCACGCGCCTGCGGCAGCAAGGCGGACAGCCGGTTTTTGTCACCGCGTTTGGAGGCCTGGTTCATCTCCAGCAGCACCTCGTCGCCGCGCGAAGTATTGTTTTGCGCCCATGTGGGCTGGAGGATCAAAAAGGAGGAGAGGCCCGAAATCAGGGCAGTGACAACAAATTTGGATAGCATCGGATCATTATGGACAAATTAACTGCGCGAAAAGCGTTGATCGAACAACGCCTGAACCTGCCCGACCGCCTACAGCGCGCCGACCTGTTACAGCGGGTCATGCGGATCTGGCTGGTGGGGCGCGAAGATGCGGTGATAGGCGCCTACTGGCCGATCAAGGGCGAGTTCGATCCGCTGCCCGCGCTCTACCGCTGGCAGGAAGATGCGATTTTAAGCCAGGAATCTGATTCAAATCAGGCGCCAGCCCATGAGGGACGGGCGGAAGCAGCTACAGAAAACATAGCAAACCGGTCGCCGCGCAAGATCGGCCTGCCGGTGGTCAACAAGCTGCACAAGACCCTGACCTTCCATGCCTGGTACCCCGGCTGCCCGATGGAAGAAGACGCTTACGGCATTCCCAAACCCAAGGACACCGAGATCATCGTGCCGACCTTGCTGTTTGTGCCCTGCGTGGGTTACGGGCCGGGCGGTTTCCGCCTGGGCTACGGCGGGGGTTTTTACGACCGCACGCTGGCCACACTGCAGCCCAAACCCTTTACCGTCGGCCTCGGCTACAGCCATGGCTGGCTGCCCGACCTGGAGCCCGAGCCGCACGATGTGGCGCTGGATGCGATCCTTAATGACAATGGAGTGGTTTGGCCGGTTTGAGTTTGGGGGAGACGTCATCCCGGACTGGATCCGGGATCCATGTGGGCGATCCTTGTGCACCGTTCGGGCTGAGCTGGTCGAACCCTTCTTTGCCTCCTGCTCTGGTGGTGTGCCTGCTGGCCGGGGGTTGCCCGGCGGCAACTCACTTTCTTTTTGCGTCGCCAAAAAGAAAGTAAGCAAAGAAAAAGGCGACCCTGCTGTCTGCGTCCCTCCTTCGCTGACGCTGCGGAGGGCAACCTGCGGTGCTCGGTCCAGCCGGGGTCTGGCTAAACTCGCTTCGCTCAAACAACGCCAGCCCTGATCCGTCTGGCCCTGCGCTCCTCGGCGCATACAGAAGGGTGGTGGGATC
>JAZKIE010000392.1:0-7625 GCA_040385025.1 Pseudomonadota bacterium
GACTCGGTGATCGCAGTGACGCGCGGCGCGCTCGACGGTTTGAGCCGCGACGAACTGCAAGGGCTGGTGGCGCATGAGTTGAGCCATATCCGTGAAGGGGATACGCGGCTGAACATGCGGCTGGCCGGCATGGTGTTCGGGCTGGAAATGATTTTCAACCTGGGCGTCCGCATGTGCGAGCGGGGTGACACCGGCCGGCGCTCTGCGCTGGCGGTGCCGGGGCTGGCCATCATGGCGGCCGGTTTTATGGGCTGGCTCGCGGGTCGTGCCCTCAAGGCGGCGGTGTCGCGCCAGCGCGAGTTTCTGGCCGATGCGCGTGCGGTGCAGTTCACGCGCAGCAAGGACGGTCTGGGCGGCGTGCTGCGCAAGGTGGCCGGCGCGCGCGGGGCAGGTGCAAGGCGGGGCTTTCATCCCGCAGTCCAGCATATGCTGCTGGTCGGTCAACAGGCTGGTGCGCACTGGCTGGACTCGCACCCGCCGCTGGCCGAGCGCATCCGCCGCATCTACGGTCGGGCCATGCCGGCGCTGTCACTGGAGTCATCCTCCGCGCAGGATGAGCTGGCGCCGACGCGGCCTGGCGCCATGATGTGAGCTTGCCTGCGCTTGAGCGCATAAGCACATCACAAAAGATTCGATTCGCCGGGCGTGTGCGCCGGGCCTGGGTACTGGATACTCCCTATGGCCCACGTCGTGAGCCGCGTTAAATTGGATTCCTGTCGAAACTGTGAGGAGAAGCCGTGAAGATTTACTTGTCGAGCACGACGCTGGCGCTTTGCGCGCTTGCTGCGTCATCCCTGAGCCACGCCCAGACGACGCCGGCCCAGGCGCTGTACAACCGCAGCCTGGCGGCCACCTGCGCCAACTGCCATGGCACGGACGGCAAGGCGGTCCAGGGCTCCAGCGTCTTGCCACTTGCCGGCCTGGATAAAAGCTACCTCGTGGAACAGATGAAAGCCTTCAAGTCCGGTGCGCGGCCGGCCACGGTGATGCACCAGATCAGCAAGGGCTACAGCGACGCCCAGATCGACATCCTGGCCGGCTACTTTGCCGCGCAGAAGAAATAAGGAGAACATTCATGCAACGACGTTCCTTTCTCCAATCTTCCGCCGCCCTCAGCCTGCTCGGTCTCGGTGCCTGCGCCACCACCTCCATTCCGTCCAAGGCCAAAGTTGTGGTCATCGGTGGTGGTTATGGCGGCGCCACTGCGGCCAAGTATGTGCGGCTGCTGTCGGACTACAAAATCGACGTGGTGCTGATCGAGCCGCAGGCCGCGTTCATCTCCTGCCCCATCTCCAACCTCGTGCTGGGCGGCAGCAAACAGATCGGTGATGTCACCACGGCTTATACCGGCCTGAGCAAAAACCACGGCATCACCGTCGTCAGGGACATGGCCAGCGCGGTTGATACCGCCAAAAAGACCGTCACACTGGCCGGCGGTGCCACCATCGCCTATGACAAACTGGTGGTCTCGCCGGGCATTGACCTGATGTACGGCAGCATCGAAGGCCTGCAGCAGGCGCAGGCGGCCGGCCAGATCTTGCAGGCCTGGAAAGCCGGTGCCGAGACCGTGGCGCTGCGCAAGCAGCTCGAAGCCATGCCTGACGGCGGCGTTTATGCGATCACGATTCCCGAAGCGCCTTACCGCTGCCCACCCGGCCCGTACGAGCGCGCCTCGGTGATTGCCGGCTACTTCAAGACCGCCAAGCCGCGCAGCAAGGTGCTGATCCTCGATGCCAATCCGGATGTGACCTCCAAAGGCCCGCTGTTCAAAAAAGTCTGGGCCGAGCAATACAAGGGCATCGTCGAATACCGCGGCCAGCACAAGGCCACAGCCGTCGATGCCAAAGCCGGCGTGATCAAGTTCGACGTGCAGGAGGACGTCAAGGCCAATGTGCTCAATGTGCTTCCGTCCATGCGTGCCGGCGCCATTGCGGTGCAGACCGGCCTGAACAACATGGCCAACAACCGCTGGTGCGGCGTCAACTACCAGAGCTTCGAGTCCACCGCCGCCAAAGACGTGTTTGTGCTCGGTGACTCGATCCAGATCGCGCCGGCCATGCCCAAAAGCGGCCACATGGCCAACAGCCATGGCAAGGTCGCCGCGGCGGCCATCGTGGCGCAGTTGTCCGGTTGGGAGATCAACCCGGCCCCCATGCTGACCAACACCTGCTACAGCTTTGTGGACAACAAGAATGTGGTTCACGTCGCCAGCGTCCACGAGTACGTCGCGGCCGAGAAAACCTTCAAGACGGTCGCAGGTTCAGGCGGCGTCAGCCCCGGTCCGACCGAACTCGAAGGGGTGTACGCGCTGAACTGGGCGAGCAACATCTGGTCCGACACCCTGGCCTGAGACGGTAGCGGGCGGATCACGCTACGGGCCGCTCCTGGGTGCAAGCGGGGACCGCAGGCGCGGCGGCCACCTTGGGGGCGGGAGATTCACGAAGTGCGCGACCCGTGGGGCGACGCTCCCGGCTGGTCTAATACGGGTTGGCGCCCGCATCGGGCGCATAGATAAGCCCCATGCAAGACAACTCCACTCCCATCCCCCTGTGGCGCCAGCTCCAGGGGGCTGCTTTTTTACTGATGGCCGTGCGCGCAGGCCGCTCGATGACCGCGGCGCTCGAGGAGGTGGACGCCGCCATCCGTCCGGGCGTGCAGGCCTTGGGCTTCCATGCCCTGCGCCAGCTCGGGCGCGCCGAGGCCCTGCGCCAGCAACTGGCCACCCGGCCGCCGCCGCCCGAGGCCGACGCGCTGCTGTGCGTGGCGCTGGCGCTGATCTGGACCGAAGAAGGCGCGCCTTACACGGCGCACACGCTGGTGGACCAGGCGGTGGAGGCCGCGAAACGCAGCGAGGACACGCGCCACCAGGCCAGCTTCATCAACGGCTGCCTGCGCCGTTTCCTGCGCGAGCGGGATGCGCTGGTGGCGCAGACCGAAAAACATCCGCAAGCCGTCTGGAACCATCCCCAATGGTGGATAGACCGGCTGCGCAAGGACCATCCCACGCAGTGGCAGGCGATCCTGCGGGCCAACAACACGCGCGCACCGCTGATTCTCCGGGTTAATGAACGAAAAACGACTCTAGCCCGCTACCAAAAAGCGCTGGCAGCTATCAATATAGGAGCAAATACTGTGGGCGGCCAAGGCCTGGTTCTGGCCAATGCGCAGCCGGTGCCATCGTTGCCGGGCTACGCTGAAGGTCACTTTTCAGTGCAGGACGCAGCGGCGCAACTGGCTGCACCTCTGCTGCTGGACGGCCTCAGCGCTTCAAATGGTGGCCGCTTGCGGCTTCTTGACGCCTGCGCTGCGCCGGGAGGCAAAACAGCCCACCTGCTGGAACTGGCCGATGCCGATGTGACAGCGCTCGACATCGACGCGCGCCGCTGTGAGCGCATCCGGCAGAACCTGCAGCGTCTCGGTTTGGAGGCCGAAGTGCGCGTTGGTGATGCCGCGCGCCCCGATGGCTGGTGGGACGGCCAGCCGTATGACGGCATCCTGCTGGACGCGCCGTGCACGGCGTCAGGCATCGTGCGCCGTCACCCGGATGTACGCTGGTTGCGTCGCCCCACCGACATTGCACAACTCGCGACCTTGCAAAGGCAATTGTTTGACGCCCTGTGGCCCCTGCTCAAACCTGGCGGGCGGCTGCTGTACTGCACCTGTTCGATATTCAGGGCCGAAGGTGAGCAGCAGGCGCAAACGTTTGTTACGCACCACAAAGACGCTCATTTAATGCCATCCCCCGGTCATTTGCTGCCCCAAAGTGGCGTGACCGGGACCGTCTTCCCGGACAATTTGAACGGTGAGAACGACGGCTTTTATTACGCAATTTTTGAAAAACGCGGGATTTGAACCTGTGTTGCGGCGGGTATGGGCGTTTTGCGTCTGCGCGCTGATGGCCTGTGCCGGGCAAGTGGCGCTGGCGGTCGAGGTCGCGCAACTGAAGATGGAGCGCTCGGACGAATCGGTGTACTTGTCGGCTGCCGTCCGATTCGATTTGCCGACTGTCGTCGAAGATGCCTTGCTCAAGGGCATTCCGATGTTTTTTGTGGCCGAGGCTGATATCTACCGCGACCGCTGGTACTGGTACGACAAGCGTGTCACCACCGCCACCCGCACCATGCGCCTGGCCTTTCAGCCGCTGACGAGGCGCTGGCGCCTGAATATTCTTCCAGGCGCGATCAGCGTGACCGGCCTGCGGGCATCGCTGAGCCAGAACTACGACAGCCTGTCCGAAGCCATGGCCGCGATCCAGCGCATCTCGCGCTGGCGTATTGCCGATGCCGCCGAAATCGAAGCCGCTTCCCGGCACAACGTCGAGTTTCGTTTTCGGCTCGACCTGTCGCAGCTACCGCGCCCTTTCCAGATCGGTGTGGCGGGGCAGCGCGACTGGGCCATTGCCGTGGAAGAAAGCCGGCAGCTGATCGCCGAGCCTGTGCGTGACATT
The DNA here is from genome assembly GCA_040385025.1 of Pseudomonadota bacterium. Lineage (GTDB taxonomy): Bacteria > Pseudomonadota > Gammaproteobacteria > Burkholderiales > Burkholderiaceae_C > Polaromonas. The sequence goes on from JAZKIE010000392.1 coordinate 4,448, forward strand.
TCCGTTGCGCCCGAGCTGGCCAGGGAAGTGGCCAAAGAGGCGTTGAAGTGAGTCTCCAGGGCCAGGCGTCGTCCCTGAAAAGCAGCCCGGCCTTCCGCTGGACCGTCGGTGTCGGTGTGGGTGTGGTGGCGGCGCTGGGGCTGGTGCTGATGTTCCTGCTGACCCAGGCCACCGGCAACAGGGAACTGTACGAGCGCAACTACGCTCTGCTGTTTGCGCTGAATGTGGCGGTGGCCGGCCTGCTGCTGCTGGTGATCGGCTGGATTGTCCTTCGCTTGGTGCTGCGCCTGCGCAAGGGCAAGTTTGGCAGCCGGCTGCTGGTCAAGCTGGCGGCCATTTTTGCGCTGGTGGGCCTGATGCCCGGCATGATGATTTACGTGGTGTCTTACCAGTTCGTGTCGCGGTCCATCGAAAGCTGGTTTGACGTGAAAGTTGAAGGCGCGCTGGACGCCGGACTCAACCTGGGCCGCGTCACGCTCGACACACTGGCGTCCGAACTGGCCAATAAAACCCGGCTGGCCGCCAACCAGTTGGCGCAAACGCCTGACGCCACGGCGGGGCTGGCGCTGGAGCGCTTGCGCGACCAGCTCGCCGTCAGCGACGTGGTGTTGTGGACGGCTTCCGGCCAGATGATTGCCAGCGCCGGCGATTCGCGATATTCGATCAAGCCGGAGCGCCCGCCGGGGCAATTGCTGCGCAACGCGCGCACCCAGCGCGTGGCCACACAGATCGAGGGTCTGGACGAAGTGGCCTTGCCGGGGGGCGAAGTGCCGGGCGCCGAGCCCGCACCCGCCGCGGCTTCGGCGGCAATTGCTGCCGCCGGTGCCCCAAACACTGCGCCCCGCATCAAGGCGCTGGCGCTGGTCAGCAGCCAGGGCGTGGGCTTGTTCGGCGAAAACCGTTTTTTGCAGGTGACAGAGTTGCTGCCTGCCAGTTTCGTGGCCAACGCCATTGCCGTGCAGGAGGCCAACCGCGAGTACCAGGAGCGCGCGCTGGCCAGGGGGGGCTTGCGCAAGATGTACATAGGCACACTCACGCTCAGTTTGTTTCTGGCGGTGTTTGGTGCGGTGTTGCTGGCAGTGGTGTTGGGCAACCAGCTCGCCCGCCCCTTGCTGGTGCTGGCAGAGGGCGTCAAGCAGGTGGCCTTGGGCGATCTGACGCCCAAGGCCGCGCTGCAGGGCAAGGACGAGCTCGGCGGGCTGACCCGCTCCTTTGCCGACATGACGCAGCAACTGTCCGATGCTCGCGGTGCCGTGCAGAAAAGCATGGACCAGGTCGATGCTGCCCGCGCCAACCTGCAGACCATCCTCGACAACCTCACTGCGGGCGTCATGGTGCTGGACCTCAAGGGACGCATCCAGACCAGTAATCCCGGCGCCACCCGCATCCTGCGCGCGCCGCTGGCGGCGCACCACGGCCGGGCCTTCAGTGAGGTTCCCGGCATGGAGGCATTCGCGCAGGGCGTGCAGGCGCAGTTTGACACCTACTTTGGTGAAAACACCTTGCACGACATCGAGCACTGGCAGCAGTCCTTCGACCTCAATACAGCGCAACCAGGCACACCCGACAATGCCATCACCCTGATTGCCCGCGGCGCCAAGATGCCGGGCAACGAATGCCTGCTGGTCTTTGATGACGTGTCCGAGATGGTGTCGGCCCAGCGCGCCCAGGCATGGGGGGAAGTGGCGCGGCGGCTTGCCCATGAAATCAAAAATCCGCTGACCCCGATTCAGTTGTCGGCTGAGCGGCTGGAGATGAAGCTCACCGGCAAGGTCGCCGAGCCGGAGCAGATTTTGTTGACCAAATCCGTGAAAACCATCGTCGATCAGGTCGATGCCATGAAACGGCTGGTCAATGAGTTCCGTGACTATGCGCGCTTGCCGGCCGCGGAACTGAAGCCGGTGGACCTCAACGCGCTGGTCAACGACGTGATCCAGCTTTATGCCAGCGACAACGCGGTGGTGCCGGTGCAGACGGAGCTTGAACCCGGCTGCCCCGAGATCAAGGCGGATTCACAACAGATTCGGCAGGTCATTCACAACTTGTTGCAAAACGCCCAGGACGCCCAAGAGGGGCTGCCAGCCGGCCGTACCGCATTGGTCACGCTCAAGACCGAGTACTCGCCAAGCTCGCGCCGGGTGCGCCTGACGGTGCGTGATAACGGCAGCGGCTTCCCCGAACACATCCTGAAACGGGCATTTGAGCCCTATGTCACCACCAAGGTCAAAGGCACCGGGCTGGGCCTGGCGGTGGTCAAAAAAATTGCCGACGAACACGGCGCACGCATCGATATTTCAAATCGCGTCGTCGATGACGTCGTGCAGGGTGCCCAAGTATCGTTATCATTCGCAGTTGTGACTTAACAACACTTGCGACGCAGCACAAAACGGCTGCCGCAGGATCGATAACTGCTGGTTAGGGATAGCGATTCATCATGGCAAATATTCTGGTGGTTGACGACGAATTGGGCATACGCGACCTGCTGTCGGAAATTCTCAACGACGAAGGCCATCAGGTCGAACTTGCAGAAAATGCGGCCCAAGCCCGCGCCGCCCGTAGCCGCGCCCGCCCCGACCTTGTGCTGCTGGACATCTGGATGCCCGACACCGACGGCGTCACCTTGCTCAAGGAGTGGTCCTCCAGCGGCCTCTTGACGATGCCGGTCATCATGATGAGCGGTCACGCCACCATCGACACGGCCGTCGAAGCCACCAAGATCGGCGCGATGGCCTTTCTCGAAAAACCCATCACCCTGCAAAAACTGCTGAAGTCGGTGGAGCAGGGACTGGTCAAATCAGCGGGGCGCAAACCGCTGGTGCCGCCAACCACCTTGCTGCATGCGCCGGACCTGACCGTAGAGGTCGCCATGACCGGCGGCGTGGCCGCCGCCGTGGTTGAGCTGGGCCCGCAGGCGACGCAAAGCTTCCTGCTCGAAAAACCGCTGCGTGACGCACGCGATGAATTTGAAAAAGCCTACTTTGAATTTCACCTTGCCAAGGAAGGCGGCTCCATGACACGCGTGGCTGAAAAGACCGGCCTGGAGCGCACCCACCTGTACCGCAAGCTCAAGCAACTGGGGGTGGATCTGACCCGGGGCAAGCGCGCAGCCTGATATATAATCTTAGGCTCAGGCCCGGTAGCTCAGTCGGTAGAGCAGAGGATTGAAAATCCTTGTGTC
>JAZKIE010000393.1:0-10201 GCA_040385025.1 Pseudomonadota bacterium
CTCTTCTTTTCGACCAAGCATGTAGGACGACAGAGCAACCTGTGCTGGCGCGCCTCGAAGCCAGTCAAACTGAGGGCATGCTTAAACATGACACCTTGAAACTGGGGCGCTGGGCCGTGTCGGCCTGCCTGCTGAGCAGCTTGGGCGCAGGCCTTGTTCATGCCCAGGCGCCAGGCGCCGCTGAATCTGGCGCGGCTGCATTGCAGGCCAAACACAGCGCCTTGGGGCCCCAACTTGCGCGCAACCCGTTCCAGCGTCCGCTGGTGATGGACTCGACCGAGTCGGCCTCGGCCGTCAGCGGCAGCGCCTATGCCGTCATCAACTACCCCTACACGACCGTGCTTGCGGCCTTCAAGGATGCAGACAACTGGTGCGAGGTGCTGATTCTTCACCTCAATACCAAACACTGCAGCGCCGACAAGGACAGCCGCCCCACAACGCTATCGGTCAGTGTCGGCAAAAAAACGCCGCAGGAGCTCAAGGATGCACACGCCCTGACCTTCAGTTTTACGCCTGCAGCGGCCAAACCAGACTACCTGGCCGTGCGGCTCAATGCATCCAAGGGTCCGCTCGGCACCCACAACTACCGCATTGACCTGGAAGCCGTCCCTCTTGAAGGCGACAAGACATTCATGCACCTGCGCTACTCCTACGGCTACGGTATCACCGGCCGCCTGGCCATGCAGGCCTACATGGCCACCGTGGGCAGCAGCAAAATCGGGTTTTCAGAAGTCGTCAGCGACGCCGGCGGCGCGAAGGCGCCGGTCGGCGGCATGCGCGGCGCCGTGGAGCGCAACACCATGCGTTATTACCTGGCGATCGACGCCTATCTGGCGTCCCTGGCGGTGCCGGCCTCCCAACAGTTTGAAAAACGGCTGCAACACTGGTTTGACGCCACGGAGCGTTATCCGCGCCAATTGCATGAAATTGACCGCACGGCTTACCTGAGCATGAAGCGCAGCGAATACCAGCGCCAGCAGACCACGCCCTGACCGGCTGCCGGCGTCTTCAACGCACTGCGGCCTTATCTGTTCAGGCCTGAACCGGCGTCACCTTGCCCGGCTCCCGCACCGGAATCGTGGGTTCCGTCGCCGGCGGCTCAATGATCTCGGGTGGACTGCCCGGCCCCGGCATAGGCGGCATGACCGGTGGCGGCATTTCAGGCGGGATCTGGGTACCGGGCTCGGGTGTGTTGGCGAGTGTCATCGAGGTCATGCGTACTTCCAGAAGTATTTACCGCGGCATCAACGGCGGCTCAGCGCGGCCTTGACCAGCACCGCCAGCAAAGCGCCTGCTGCCAGTGCGATCAGCGCGGACTGAAGCGGCTTTTCTGACGCGTGACGCGCCAGCCTGTCGGTGTAGGAAGCGCGACTCACACCCGCGTCCGCAGCTTGCGGCACAGGCTCGCCCCCCTGCAGGGTGTCCACCGACGCAGGATTCGCCAACACCGCCTCCTCTGCGGACTGCAGTACGTCCTCAGTCAAAGGCCGGGGCGGCGCCCCGAAAGGTGTGTTGTCGATATCGGAAGCGGGCGTGCTCATGGTTGTACTTTCTGGTGACAAGGGTTGGGAAACATGGGGTCGCCTGAAGCGGCAGGGCGTTCAGGCCCTGGACAACTGACGCGGCCGATTGGCCGCATCATCGGACTGGCCGGCCAAAGCAGCGCAATACCGCAGCAAATCATCAATCTCGGTGCTTTTGTCAAAGACGGCATCTGCGCCCAGTTGTGCGCAGCGCCAGCGGATCTCCGGCGTGGCATGGTTGCTTAAAACCACCATCTTCTGGCTCGGATGCCGATAGCGGCAGGCTTTGACAACCCCCAAGCCGCTGCCTTCCCTTAAAAACAGGTCAACGATGGCCAAGTCCCATTGCGCGTCATTGCGCGCCAGCCAGCGTGTGCCCTCATCTTCGGTTTCGGCGATACCCATGGTCTGGATAGGCACCAACTCTTCCAGGGTGCCGATCAGGTTGTCACGAATGGTCACGTTGTCTTCCACAATGTAAGCCCGCATGGCTTGTTTACTCCTGTGTACGGTGCAGTGCAGGGGCCAGCTTCAAGCCGGAACAATCAACCCACTTTAAAAGCACTGACGAGGTGCGCACGCGAGAAAGCCGAGCATGGTGTTGTAGGCGAAGGCCGTGCCCTGTCAGGTCAGCCGCTTGAGCGCGACTGAACCCCCTCTTTCCGTCGGACAGGTCTTACAGGCACACGCGATTGCCCTTACACCGGTTGCCGCTGGCCAGCTACGAGGCTGGCCCGTGCTTGTGCGTATGGTCATGACTCGATCTGAAATTCTGTATTTTTCCTGCTTTTTTCAGGATTCACCATGACACTCGCAGCTTCCTCCCGCGATGACCTTGATGCCACGCAACGCGGGACAAAGCCGTTTCGCCTGGCCACTCCGTGGCTGTCCATCGCGGCGGCCTTCGGCATGCTGATCGCGTTTTTAACGCTCACACCAGACGGGGTCGCCGAGCCGGCGCAAACCCTGGCGGGATGGCTGGTCGGAGGTGGCGTGGCCGCCCTCGCGGTCATCACTGTGGTGACAGGCCTTGAGCGATTACTGGACTGCAACGCCGACTGAACAACGATGCGACGACAACACAGTTGCCGGCGCCATCCCCGTCCGGTCGAGAAAGTCGCCGGACTTCTTTTTTAGACTCACCAAGGAATCTCTCATGTCGCAACCGAAGCGCAGTCCAGCCAGCGCCGCAAAAGTACCCCCTGCCCTCGACAAACAAAAACAGCTCATGGCTTCGACTGCTGATGCGACAGGCAATCTGACGACCAACCAGGGCTTGCAAATCCCGGACAACCACAACTCCCTGAAAGCCGGAGTGCGTGGCCCGACCTTGCTGGAGGACTTCATCCTCCGCGAAAAGATCACCCACTTCGACCACGAGCGTATTCCCGAGCGTGCCGTCCATGCACGCGGCACGGCGGCCCACGGCTACTTCAAGGTCTACAAACCAATGGCGCAATACACCAGCGCCGGCTTTCTGCAGGATCCGGAGGCGGAGATCCCGGTCTTTGTGCGTTTTTCCACCGTGGCAGGCTCCCGCGGTTCGGCCGACACCGTGCGCGACGTGCGCGGCTTCGCCGTCAAGTTTTATACCAACGAAGGCAACTACGACCTGGTCGGCAACAACATTCCGGTATTTTTCATCCAGGACGCCATGAAATTCCCGGACCTGGTTCATGCCGTCAAGCCCGAGCCGCATAACGAAATGCCGCAGGCCGCCAGCGCGCATGACACCTTCTGGGACTTTGTTTCGCTGATGCCGGAGTCCACCCACATGTTGATGTGGGCCATGTCAGACCGCGCCCTGCCCCGCAGCTACCGCATGATGGAAGGTTTTGGTGTCCACACCTTCCGCTTCATCAATGCGCGCGGTGAGTCGCACTTCGTGAAGTTCCACTGGAAACCCAAGCTTGGCGTGCATGGCCTGGCCTGGGATGAGGCGCAGAAGATCGCCGGCAAGGATGCCGACTTCCACAGGCGTGACCTGTGGGAGGCCATCGACCAGGGCAACTTTCCCGAGTGGGAACTCGGGGTGCAGATCATCGAGGAAGGCAAGGAAGACAAGCTCGGCTTTGACATCCTGGACCCGACCAAGCTGATTCCGGAATCGGTGGTGCCGGTTCAGTTGATCGGCAAGATGGTGCTCAACCGCAACCCGGACAACTTCTTTGCTGAAACCGAGCAGGTGGCCTTCCACCCTGGCCATTTGGTGCCTGGCATCGATTTTTCGAACGATCCCCTGCTGCAGGGCCGCTTGTTTTCGTACACCGACACGCAGATTTCACGTCTGGGCGGAGCCAATTTCCATGAGCTGCCGATCAACAAGGCGGTTTGCCCATTCCACAACTTCCAGCGTGACGGCATGCACCGCCAGACCGTCAACAAGGGCCGGGTCTCGTATGAGCCGAACACGCTCGCTACCGGCGCCGAGTACCGTGTCGATGGCGGCGCTCAGGGCTTTCAGTCCTGGCCCGAGCAGCTGGAGTCGCCAAAAATACGTCGCCGCAGCCCCTCCTTCGACGACCATTTCTCGCACGCCACGCTGTTCTGGAACAGCCAGAGTCCGGCAGAAAAAGACCACATCGTCGCGGCCTTCCGCTTCGAGTTGTCCAAGGTGGAGGTGCCGGAAATCCGCCAGCGCATGGTCGACAACCTCGCGCATGTGGACGCCAAACTCGCAGCCCGCGTGGCCGCGCCGCTGGGGATCAATGCACCGGACGCCAAGGCGGCTGCCGGCCGGCTCGGCTTTCGCGAATACCGGATCGAGAACACGGTTGAGGAGGATGCAGCGCTGAGCATGGCCAAGCCATCGGACGGCATCAAAACCCGCAAGGTCGCGATTCTGGTGGCCGACGGCGTGGATTTGCTGACCTTCAAGCGCCTGCAGCAAGAGTTGCTGGACGCGGGCGCCGCCTGCAAACTGATCGCGCCGCAACTCGGCACTGTCAAAACGTCTTCCGGCAAACAGCTCGCGGTCGACCACACCTTTGCCAATGCGCCCTCAGTGATGTTTGACGCGGTGCTGGTGCCCGGCGGCGAAGCCAGTGTGGCAGCCCTGTCGCAGCTTGGCGATGCGGTTCACTTCATTCTGGAGTCTTACAAACATTGCAAAACCATCTGCGCCCTCGATGAAGGCGTGCAGTTGCTGGGCACGCTGGGTTTTGCGCTCGAAGGCAATGGCGATCAGGTGATGGAGCCGACCACCGGCGTGTTGCTGGCCGACGCGCGCAAGGCGGCGGATGGCCACATTGCCCAGGCTTTCATCGCCGCCATCGCTGCGCACCGGCATTGGGACCGGCTCAATGTGGATGCCGTTCCTGCGTGATCGCGCAGACGCGGCCTCAGGGCTTGAGCTGAAGTTCGTGGCCGAAGCTGGCCGGGTTCATCTGTAGCGGACGGTAATTGACATCTGCCCAGGCGCGGCTCATGTCGCGGTAGCGGCTGGAAAACACCAGCCCGCTCTGCCCTGTCTGGTAGATGAATTGTGATTTTTCCAGGTCGGCCAGGTCATAAACCGCGCGCAGAGAGGCCGCATGCCGGTTGGCAAACGGAAATTTGGCATCGTTGGGCCAGTACTGCCCGACATTGACCGTGAACGAATCGCCACCGGTCGGCACACTGACATCAAACAGCCGCGCAAGCGCCGGCACATTGCTGAAAGGCCGGTGCGCCGACAGCGCCTGGTGCGCCTCGCCCCATGTCCACTTCGCAGGCTGGCCGCCGCGCGTGGCCTGCAACAGTGTCAGCGCGCGGTCCAGCGCTGCCGTGGACTGGGCGGCGCACCCGGCCACACCGCACCAGGCCTTGTCATCGCGCTCCATGATTTCTTCAATGGCGCTGCGGAAATGGCGCTTGCCGTACATGCTTTTCATGCGGGCTTCGCCGAGCTTGTTGCCAACAACACCCCGCGTGAGTTCATCGACCCAGACCGAAAAAATCAGCGGCGCGGCGCTGTCAGCCCGCATCACACCATCAAAGCCGGCCAGCGCCGCCTGCGCTTCGGCAGCCATCGGGTGCTGCGATAGCGTTTTCTGCAAAAACGGCAGCAAACGGGTGGTGGCAGACGACAACTGATCCGACTGGATTTTCTGCATGGAGGCCGCGTCATGCCGGGGTGCGGCGGCCAGCAGTTTTTCAATGCGGTCGAAGCGATAAGGCACAACCCAGTCCTGCCCCAGAAACAAGTCGGAGCCGGGTGGCACCACGCTTTGGTTGGCATTGGAGAACCAGCCTTTTTTGCCAATCGTGGCCGCGTCGGCCTGCGGCGTCTGTGCATACGGCAGCCAGCCCGCCCAGTCATACCGGGCTTGCCAGCCCGGCGACGGTGCGATGCCACGGATGTCGTTGTCGGCCTTGCGCAGCGGCACCCTGCCAATGGCTTTGTAAGCGACCTTGCCGGCCACATCGGCCATCACCACGTTTTGCATCGGTGAATGGTGGTCGGCATAGGCGGCAATCAACTCGTCCACCGACTGTGCCTGGTTGGCGCGCAAGCCGGCCAGGACGGTCAGGTTGTCGGTTTCCAGCGCGCTCCAGCGCAGCGAGATCACGTACTTGCCGGTATCCAGCAGCTCGGCATGGGTTTTCTGCGCATCGCTGAGCACCGGGCCGTGGCGGCTGCTGCGCACCTTCAGGCTGACATCGGGCTTGCCCTTGACCTTGATGAGCTCAGCCCGGGTCTTGAAGTCCACCCACTGCGCCGGGCCTGCGCCGGGCACGCGGTACTGCTGCGGGTTGGCCGGGTTGATCTGCTCGAGATACAAGTCCTGTACGTCAGGGCCGGTGTTGGTGAAGCCCCAGGCCACTTTGGCGGTGCGGCCCAGCACCACAAAAGGCAGGCCCGGCAAGGTGGCCCCGATCACGTCGAGCGCCTGTGTGGCCTTGCCGTCCGCGCCCTGCCCCGCCGGCGCCTGCAAACGTGCAAAGTACCAGATGGCGGGCGCCGACAAACCGAGGTGCGGATCGTTTGCCAGCAAAGGCTTGCCGCTGGCGGTATGGCTGCCGGCCAGCACCCAGTTGTTGGAGCCTTTGCCTTCCACGTTGCCGATGTTGGCAGCCCAATCGTTGATATCGAGCGTTAGCAGATTTTTTGTTGTGGCCGATGCTGCCGATATTCGCGATTGCTCAGCATAAAACAGGCCTCCAACCCTTTCTGTACGTGCGTCAGCAGCTCCTGTTTTGATAGCATCTTGGCGAAAGACCCCCAGCTCGGTGTAGAGCCTGGCGAAGTCGGTCTTGGAGGCGGGCGCCTCGCCTGGGTAGGGTGTGAACAGTTGCCAGAGTTCTTGCGTGCTCAGGACCCTGGCCGCCGACAGGCGGGCAAACTCATTGCCCCAGTTGCCACCCAGGTCCAGTGCCATCATCAGCGCCCAACCCACGCTGTCCTGCGGTGTCCAGGGCTGGCCGGCGCCGCCTGGCTTGACGCCGAGGATGTGAAATTCCGGCGACAGCGCCTGCGCACTGCCGGCATAAAACGCGTTGATGCCATCGCTGTAGGCCTGCAGCGCCTGCTTCGCCTCGGCCGGCAGAACCTGCCACTGGCGCTGCGCCGCCTCCATGATGCCCAGCGTGCGCATCAGCTTGTCGGTGTCCAGCGTGGCTTCGCCCAGCACCTCGGACAACTCGCCGTGCATGACCCGGCGGTTGAACTCCAGTTGCCAGCCACGCTCCTGCGCGTGGACATATCCGAGCGCCATCCAGGCATCGCGCGCGGACTGGGCCTTGATGTGGGTGACATCGGCGCCGTCACGCGCGACGCTCACGGCCGCAGACAGCCCGCCGACCTTGAGCTCACCGTCGAGCGCCGGGAAGCTGCGGTAAATATAGATGCCGATGGCCGCAGCCAGTAACAGCACCAGCAGCAACATGCCGCCGAGCAATCGTTTGATCCAGACCATGGCGCTCTCCCCGGATGAGGGCCTCTGACGGGCCCGTGGAAAAATCAGGCCGCGGCGACCGGCTTGAGCTGCAGCGACTTGAACTCGAGGAACTCCTCGAAACCGTAGACCCCATTTTCACGGCCATTGCCTGACTGTTTGTAGCCGCCGAAGGGCGCATTGCCGTTGAAAGGGCCGCCGTTGATGTCGACCTGGCCGGTGCGCAGGCGGCGCGCGACCTTCATGGCATGTTCGTCGCTGCCGCTCCAGACGCCGCCGCCCAGCCCGTAGATGGTGCTGTTGGCAATCGCCACGGCGTCTTCCTCATCCTTGTAGGGGATGACGACCAGCACCGGGCCGAAGATTTCCTCTTGCGCCAGCGTGTCGCCGGGCTTGATGCCCAGGATGGTGGGCTGCACGAAGTAGCCTTTGTCGAAAGCTGGCGGCTCGGCACCACCAGCAATCACGTCGGCGCCTTCTTCGATGCCGGTACGGATAAAACCCAGCACCCGATTGCGCTGGTTCGCGCTGACCAGCGGGCCGAGCCGGCTGGTCTCGTCCAGACTGGGGCCGATGCTGAATTTGGCGATGGCGGTTTTGGCCAGCGCCTTGACATCGTCGTAACGACTGGCCGGCACCAGCATGCGGGTGTGGGCCGAGCAGGTCTGGCCGCTGTTGAGCATGCAGGCCGAAATCGTGCCCTTGACGGCGGCTTCGAAGTCCGCGTCTTCCAGGATCACGCTGGCCGACTTGCCACCGAGCTCCAGCGCAATGCGCTTGACCGACTGGCTGGCCAGCTCGCTCACGCGTTTGCCGGCGCCGGTGGATCCCGTGAAACTGACCATGTCGACTTCCGGGTGCGTGGCCAGCACCTCGCCGACCACCGGTCCCATGCCGTTGACCAGGTTGAACACGCCCGGCGGCAGGCCGGCTTCATGAATGATTTCGGCCAGGATCATGGCGTTGACCGGTGCGATCTCACTGGGCTTGAGCACCACGGTGCAGCCGGCGGCCAGCGCCGGGGCGATCTTCAGCGTGATCTGGCTCAGCGGGAAGTTCCAGGGTGTGATGCAGCCCACCACCCCGATGGCTTCACGCACCACCAGCGAGTTGCCGACCTTCTTTTCCCACTCGAAATTGCGCGCCACCTTGGCAAAGTTGCCCCAGTGCCAGGTCGGGCCGCCAACCTGCACGGTTTTGGCCATCTTCAGCGGCATGCCGACTTCGCGGGCAATCGCCATGGCCATTTCGTCGGTGCGCGCCTTCAGGCCGGCCGCCACTTTCTCCAGGTAGGCCGCGCGTGTCTCGACCGGCAAGGTGGACCAGGCGTCAAAGGCAGCGCGGGCCGCCAGCACTGCCTGCTCCGCCTCTTGCGCCGTGCCGGCGGGCACGGTGGCCATCACTTCTTCGGTGCTGGAGTCGTGAACCGGCAAGCTCTCTTTCGATTGGGCGGTGACCCACTGGCCATTGATGTAGTGCGAAGGGTAGTTGGTCATGGGTAGGCTCACGGCAGGTTTGAGGTGGGATTAAGGAGAAAAAGATGTGAATATTTCACAAGATTACCAAGCACCATCTCGCCGTCAGCGGCGAAAAGGACAACGAATTCAAAAGTATTAATCTGCGCCGAATCAGAGAATCAGCATGACATTTGGTTACTAACGTCTTGATTTCTTTGTTGTTTTACGTTAACCCTGTCACACGATACATCTTGCATCCCGGCCCTCGGGGCTTTAATCTACCAGATCGTGCACTCAGCCGCGCCCGCTCAAACAGAAAGTCCCGAGACCTATGCGTTGGATTACCCCTCATTTAAAAAGCAGCCTGCTCGGCTTGCTCAGCGGAGGCGAAGCAACTCCCGCCGTCATGGAAAATCGCACAGAAGGCATCCGGCAACTGATGCTTAACGAGTTGGGCGAGTTTGGTGAAAAACATTACCCCAAAATTGCACTTCGGGTGCGTTACGCCCAGGACGCACAAGGCCTGTGGTACGCCCGCGGCGACGTGATGGCGGTGCTGTCGGCGATGCAAGGCGAAACCATTGCCCGGCAAAAAGTCGGCAGCATCACCAAGATGTTTGAAGGCCTGCTGCCCGGCAGCCTGGGCTCACGGCGCAGCTCTTTGAACTGAGCCTCGGTCCGGATCAGCACACCACCACGCTCAGTGCGTGTGGCCCCAGAGTAAAAACGCATCCCGGCCTTCCACGGCCAAAGTCACTTTCGCGCCTACCGGCAGCAACACCTTGGTCGGCACATGGCCGAACGGCAAGCCCATCAGCACCGGCGCCTTGATCTGCTTTTGCAACCACGCCACCACCGTCGCCAGTTTGAAACCCTTGTCGTGCGGCACCAGCTTGTAGTTGGTGAACTGGCCCAGAACAATGGCTTTTTGCTGCGCCAGCACGCCGGCATGCAACAGGGTCGTCAACATGCGCTCCAGCCGGTAGGGGTGTTCGTGCACTTCTTCCAGGAACAGGATGCCACCCTTGACCGCCGGAAAATACGGTGTGCCAACCAGCGAGGTCAGCACCGCCAGGTTACCGCCCCACAGGGTTGCATCCTTGATGCTGAATACGCCATCAGCCCTTGCGGGTATTGCGCCAGCAGCTCCTTTTTTGATAGCGGATGCAGGCAGGCGCCAACCCGTGCCTTCCCCCTGCCCTGTCATCAAGTCGTCAAAACAGGCTTCCATGATGTCGTCGGGCTCACCGTCGACGCCGAAGTCCTCCCCTACAGCGGGGCCGGCCCACGACACCGCGCCGGTTTTGGCCAGCAGCGCGTTTTGCAGCGCGGTGAAATCGCTGAG
>JAZKIE010000393.1:10301-12778 GCA_040385025.1 Pseudomonadota bacterium
TTCAGGCGCGACACGCCGCGTTTGAACGCGGCCTTGTCACGCACGGCGCTGGACGGGGAATAAATGTAGATATGTTTTTTCACGGCTCCGAGTATCCCATTGCCCGAGCCAGTGCCGTGGAGCCAGTCGCGGTATAAACGCCGCACCATGCTGCTTTATTTTCTGGACCTGTTCGGTGTCGCCGTGTTCTCAGTCAGCGGCGCGCTGGCCGCTGGCCGGCTTGAGCTCGATCTGCTCGGTGTGGTGGTGCTGGCCTCGCTGACAGCCATAGGCGGCGGTACGCTGCGCGATGTGCTGATGAACCGGCATCCGGTGTTCTGGATGGCCAACCCGACCTACCTGATGCTGATCTGCGCTGCGGCGCTGGGCACGGTGCTCTACGTGCAGTTTCTGCCTATCCCGGCGCAGGCGCTGCTGGTGGCCGATGCCTTGGGCCTGGCGGTGTTTGCCTTGACCGGTGCGCAACTGGCCGAGGCGGCGCGCCTGCATCCGCTGATCGTGGTGCTGATGGGCACCATCACCGGGGTCGCCGGCGGTGTGATGCGTGACATCTTCAGCAACCGGGTGCCGCTGCTGCTGCGCCAGGACATTTACGCCACGGCTGCGATCGTCGGTATCGCGCTCTACCTGGTGCTCAAGGCGCTGGGGCTCAAGCCGTCCTGGGCCTTCTGGACCGGCATGGGGGTGGTGATGGGCTTACGGCTTAGCGCGATTTTTCTAGGCTGGCACTTGCCGGTGTTCAGGCTGCCTTATTAGGGCCTGCTGAAAAAATCAAGCGCCCGCCGGGCAATCGGCTCGCCCTGCTCTTGCACAAAATGCCCGGCATTCTCCATGATCAGCGGCTCCGGGCAGCCCCGGATCAAGGCTTGCAACTCGCGCATCACCGGCAGGCCCAGCACCGGGTCCTGCGCACCGACGGCCATCAGGGTCTGGCCCTGCCAGCGGTCGCGCCAGAAGTCCCTGGCCTGCCGTGAGACCTTGGCGCCGGGCGAATCAACAAACTCCGGCACCATGGGCGGGAAAGCGCGCAAGGCGGCACGGTGACCCTTGTCGGGAAAGGGTGCGTTGTAGGCGGCGCATTCTTCGGTGCTCATCTGCGGATTGCCACGGGCAAACAGCCGGGCCACATCGAATTCCGGATTCTTCGCGCACATCTCCCGCCAGGCCAGAAACCCGGCAGACAGCGGCTGCTCGCCGGTCGCCAGCGTGGTGTTCATGACCAGCAGCCCGCGGTAACGCCCGGGTGCAGCCATCGGCAAGGTCAAGCCCAGCAGGCCGCCCCAGTCCTGCACCACCAGCACGATGCGCTGCAGGTCCAGCCGCTCCACCAGTTCGAGCAGGTTCTGCCGGTGACCGGCAAAGCTGTGGAAGCTGTCTTTTTTGGGTTTGTCGCTTTTACCGAAGCCGATCAGGTCAGGCGCCACCACACGGTGCCCGGCCTGCAGAAACACCGGCATCATCTTGCGGTACAGATAGCTCCAGGCCGGGTTGCCGTGCAGGCACAGCCAGGTCAGCCCGTCCGCCCCATTGCTGCCTTTTCCCTCGTCCAGGTAATGCATGCGCAGCCCGGCCAGCGACGGCAGGTCGCTGAGGTAGTTCGGCTCCCACGGGTAGCCAGGCAAGCCCTCAAAAGCCGCCTCGGGCGTGCGCAGGGCGTCATCACGCAGCGGGTGCGCAGCGCGTGATTCTTCGCGCTGCACGGCACGCCGCTGCCTGAAAAAATCCTGCAGCGCGGCGCCGCATTCTTTCGCGAGCACCCCGCCCTGTACCTGCGTCTGGTGATTGAGCTGCGTCTGGTCGAACAGATTGAGCACCGAGCCAGCGGCACCGGTTTTGGGGTCGGCCGCGCCGAACACCACACGTTTGAGCCGGGCATGCAGCATGGCGCCAGAGCACATGGCGCAGGGCTCCAGCGTGACGAACAGCTCGCAGTCCTCCAGCCGGTAGTTACCCAGCGCCCCTGCACCGGCGCGCAAGGCCAGCATTTCGGCGTGCGCCGTCGGGTCCTGCCCGGCGATGGGTGCATTGCGGCCGGTGGCGATGACCTGTCCCTGGTGCACCAGCACCGCGCCCACCGGCACCTCGCCTGCAGCCGCAGCCTCGCCGGCCTGTGCCAGCGCCAGACGCATGAAATCCCCGTCATCCATGGCGCTTCTGTTTTGATAACAACCTATGCCCGCCAGTCAGGGGCTGGAAGCCGATTTCGTTCATTTTTCGGGGTCCGCGGCAGCCATGCCCAGCCGGTCCATCCACTGCGCCAGCGCCTGTTCATCGGGCGAACCGGCGGCGTAAGCGGCTCTCATGGCGGCATGTGATTCGCGGCGGTGCTGGTTGAGCTTGATCTTGCATTGCAGCTCGGTGACCTGCAGTTCGAAAGCCACGATGCCGGCCAGCATCTTGTGGGCGAACTCCTCGCCGAGCCCGCGCCACTGTTCGGCATACGGGGGCTCGTGGTCGCCAATGAGCTTTTTCAGCAG
>JAZKIE010000394.1:0-2229 GCA_040385025.1 Pseudomonadota bacterium
GACAGAAACACTTCGAAAGGCGCGCCGTTGCTGATCTGCGCGTAAAACTTGCCGGTGGCGCCAAAAGACAACACCGCCTTGTGGCCGGTGTCCCTCTCAAAATCTGCCGCGATGATTTTCATGGGCGCAGTGAAGTTGGCCGCGACCGCCACCTGGACATCGCCGGCAAGCGCCGGTGCGGACAGGCCCAGCAACAGCAGCAGAGCGGGCAAGAAAGACAAGGGCTTGAACGCCATCAACACTCCAAACTGGCCAATGATTTCGCTATTCTATTTTAGAATAACGAAATTCCTCGCCTTCCGCATCACCATCAGCGCATGAAAAAATCCGCCTCCGCAGCGCTGTCTTTCGGCAGTGCCCTCAGCCATGAACCCGCCGACAAACGCATCGAAATCTTGCGTTTGATCGGCGACAGCGGCTCGATCTCGCAGGCCGCGCGCGAGGCGGGTGTCAGCTACAAGGCCGCCTGGCAGGCGATTGACACACTCACCAACCTGGCCGGTGTGGCTTTGGTCGAGCGCGCTGTCGGTGGGTCGGGCGGCGGCGGCGCCACCCTGACCCCGGCAGGTGAAAAGCTGCTGGCCATCGCCGCCTTGCTCAGCGAAACCCGCAGCCAGGTGCTGGACACCTTCCGGGCCAACGAACTGTTGCTGCCGCGCGCCCTGCCCGTCTTGTCCAACATGAGCGTGCGCACCAGCATGCGCAACCAGTTTCCCTGCAGTGTGGACAAGCTGGAGGTCAAGGGCCAGACGGTGCGCGTGTTTCTGCGCCTGACCGACGGGACAGCGCTGGTGTCACGCATCACCAAGGCCAGCGCCGAACTGCTGGGGCTTCAGGCCGGACAGGCGGTGCTGGCGCTGTGCAAGGCAACGGCGGTCGTCGTCACGCTTCACGAGGCTGGCCGCGCAGAGGGCCAAACCCTGAGCGGCCAGGCCCAGCGCATCAGCCGGGGCGCCAGCGGCGACGAGGTGTCCTTGCTGCTGGACGCCGGCCTGCAACTGGTGGGGTTTGCCGCGCCCGGCACCGGTATCAAGGCCAAAACACGCGTGAGCGCGCTGATTGACGAGTCGGCCGTGGTGATCGCGCTGGCAGCTTAGAACCCGTTCGTGGGGCCCCGGCGGCACACAGAGGCCGACGGCCCGCTCAGGGGGCAAAGATTATAGGGGCGTAATTCTCGCCAATCAGCCCACCGCCCATAGGTATAAGCAATGATGTGAATAAATTCAATTGAATGGATTTATCAATGAAGGGCCTTAAACTAGCTCTGTAGATCAATTTTTTGTCATTCATCAATAGAGGAAACCCCAGCAAATGTCCCTGATCAATACCCCCGTCCAGCCTTTCAAGACCCAGGCCTTTCTCAATGGCAAGTTCATTGACGTTTCCAACGAGACGCTCAAAGGCAAGTGGTCGGTCCTGATTTTCATGCCGGCGGCTTTCACCTTCAACTGCCCGACGGAAGTCGAGGACGCTGCCGACAACTACGCAGAATTCCAAAAGGCTGGCGCCGAGGTCTACATCGTGACCACCGACACGCATTTCTCGCACAAGGTGTGGCATGAGACCTCCCCTGCCGTCGGCAAAGCCAAGTTCCCGCTGGTCGGCGACCCCACCCATGTGCTGACCAAGGCGTTTGACGTGTACATCCCTGAAGAAGGCCTGGCGCTGCGCGGCACCTTCGTGATCGATCCCGAAGGCATGATCAAGACGGCCGAAGTGCATTCCAATGAAATCGCCCGCGACGTCAAGGAAACCCTGCGCAAGCTGAAAGCTGCCCAGTACACCGCCGCCCACCCCGGCCAGGTCTGCCCGGCCAAGTGGAACGAAGGCGCCAAGACGATTGCGCCTTCGATCGACCTCGTCGGCAAGATCTAAGCCCCGCGATACAGGCCCGGGCGCAGCACACCTCGGTGTGCGCTCCGGGCTTTTTTGTTCCCTTTTGACACGATTTAGCCCAGAAAAGAGAGTTGCCATGCTCGACGAAGCCACCAAAGCCCAATTAAAAACCTACCTTGAACGCGCCACACAGCCGATCGAGATCGTCGCCTCGCTCGACGACGGCGAGGCTTCGGGCGAAGTGCTGTCGCTGCTCAAAGACGTGGCCGACTCGTCGCCCCTGGTCACGCTGACCGAAAGCCGCGACGACCCGCACCGCAAGCCTTCGTTCTCGATCAACCGCCCCGGTGAAAACCACGGCCCGCGATTTGCCGGCCTGCCCATGGGCCATGA
>JAZKIE010000395.1:0-2714 GCA_040385025.1 Pseudomonadota bacterium
GAAGACGCCGGCCCGATGGCGCACCCGGTGCGGCCCGACAGCTACATCGAGATCAGCAACTTCTACACCGTCACCATCTACGAAAAAGGCGCCGAGGTCGTGCGCATGATGCAGACCCTGGTGGGCCGCGACGGTTTCGCCAAGGGCATGAAGCTCTACTTCGAGCGCCATGACGGCCAGGCCGTGACCTGCGACGATTTTGCGCAGGCGATTGCCGACGCCAACCCCGCTTCCGACTTGGCGCGCCTGCTGCCGCAGTTCAAGCGCTGGTACAGCCAGGCCGGCACGCCGCGTGTGCACGGCACCGGTGCATACGACGCCGCCGCGCGCAGCTACACACTCACGCTGGCGCAAAGCTGCGCGCCTACCGCGGGTCAGGCCGTCAAGGAGCCCTTTGTGATTCCGGTCGGCTTGGGCCTGCTGGGCGCCGACGGTGCCGACCTGCCGCTGCAACTGGCCGGCGAACCCGCTCCGGTGGCCGCACCGCGCACCTTTGTGCTGACCGAAGCCAGCCAGACGCTGACCTTCACGAATGTCGATGCCGAGCCGGTGCCGTCCATCCTGCGCGGTTTCAGCGCGCCGGTGGTGCTGGAGTTCGACTACAGCGATGCACAACTGCTGCACCTGCTGGCCCACGACATCGATCCCTTCAACCGCTGGGAAGCCGGGCAACGCCTGGCCGTTCGATCCGCTATCAAATCCATAGCTGGTGACGCTGATCTGGCGGGGGCTGGGCCCCTGAACGATGCTTATGTCGAAGCCATGCGCAGCGTGCTGCGCGACCCGGCGCTGGACGCCGCCTTCAAGGAGCTGGTGCTGACACTGCCGGGTGAAACCTACATCGCCGAGCAGCTCGAGGTGGTGGACCCGCAGCGCATCCACACCGTGCGTGAAGCCATGCGCAAGCAACTGGCCACCGCGCTGGCCGACGACTGGGCCGATGCTTATGAAGCGCATCAGGACAACGGCGCCTACACGCCCGACCCGCTGTCCTCGGGACGGCGCGCGCTGGCCGGCATGGCGCTGACACATCTGTGCATCGCCGCCACCGTGAGCGGCGACCCGGTCTGGCCCGGCAAAACCATGCAGCGTTTCAAGGACGCCGGCAACATGACCGACCGCTTCAACGCGCTGGCAGCACTGGTCTCCAGCGGCCACGCGCTGGCCGATCAGGCCCTGCCCCGCTTCCACGCCATGTTCAAGGACGAGGCGCTGGTGATCGACAAGTGGTTCGGCCTGCAGGCCGGCGCGCCGGACCGCGGCGGCAACATCCTGCCGGCCGTCAAGCAACTGATGAAACACGCCGACTTCAGCCTGCGCAACCCCAACCGCGCACGCAGCGTCGTCAGCACCTTCTGCCAGGGCAACCCGGCCGGTTTTCACCGACCAGACGCGGCCGGTTATGTGTTCTGGAGCGAACGCGTGATCGAGCTCGACGCGATCAACCCGCAGGTCGCCGCCCGCCTGGCGCGCGCGCTGGACCGCTGGAGCAAGCTGGCCGAGCCCTACCGCAGCGCAGCGCGCGAAGCGATTGCACGTGTCGCCGCGAAGTCCGATTTGAGCAAGGACACGCACGAAGTAGTTTCGCGTGCCCTGGCCGACTAGACCAAAGGAAATTTCATGTCTTCTAAAGTTTCACTGACACGTTACCTGGTCGAGCAGCAACGCATCGACGGCCACATTCCCTCGCAGCTTCGCCTGCTGCTGGAGGTGGTGGCCCGCGCGTGCAAAGGCATCAGCCAGGCCGTCAACAAGGGTGCGCTGGGCAGTGTCATGGGCAGCGCCGAAAGCGAAAACGTGCAGGGCGAGATCCAGAAAAAGCTGGACATCATCGCCAACGAAGTGCTGATCGAAGCCAATGAATGGGGTGGCCACCTGGCCGGCATGGCCAGCGAGGAAATGGAAGGCATTTACGTGGTGCCGAACCGCTACCCCCAGGGCGAATACCTGTTGCTGTTCGACCCGCTCGACGGCTCCAGCAACATCGACATCAACGTCAGTATTGGCACCATCTTCAGCGTGTTGAAGATGCCCGAAGGCGACCGCGGTGTGGATGAGTCCGATTTTCTGCAGGCCGGCCACAAGCAGGTCGCCGCAGGCTACTGCATCTACGGCCCGCAGACCACGCTGGTGCTGACGGTCGGCGACGGCGTCGCCATGTTCACGCTGGACCGCGAACAGGGCTCGTTTGTGCTGATCGAAGAAAACGTGCAGATTCCGGAAGACACCAAAGAGTTCGCCATCAACATGAGCAACATGCGGCACTGGGACGAGCCGGTCAAGCGTTACGTGGACGAACTGCTGGCAGGCAAGGACGGCCCGCGCGGCAAAGACTTCAACATGCGCTGGGTGGCAGCCATGGTGGCCGACGTGCACCGCATCCTGTGCCGCGGCGGCATCTTCATGTACCCCTGGGACAAGCGCGAGCCTGAAAAGGCCGGCAAGCTGCGCCTGATGTACGAAGCCAACCCCATGAGCTGGCTGGTCGAGCAGGCCGGCGGCGCAGCCACCAACGGCCAACAGCGCATCCTGGACATCCAGCCCGGCAAGCTGCACGAACGCGTGAGTGTGATCCTGGGTTCGAAGAACGAGGTGGAGCGCGTCACCGGCTACCACGCCAAGTAGCCCCAGCTATAATCGCAGGCTGTATTTCAGGATTCGCCGGTGTAGCTCAGTCGGTAGAGCAGCTCATTCGTAATGAGAAGGTCGGGTGT
>JAZKIE010000396.1:0-16763 GCA_040385025.1 Pseudomonadota bacterium
CCGACATCCGTATTGCCCCCGGCCAGCAGGCCGCTTTTGACGAAGCCATCCAGCGCGGCCTGACCACCGTGATTGCTGGCGCCAAAGGTTTTCAGGGATTCAAGGTCAACAAGGGCATTGAAAGCCCCGAGCGTTACATCCTGCAGATTTTCTGGGACACACTGGAAGACCATACCGTGGGTTTCCGGGAGTCCCCGGCTTTTGCCGCCTGGCGCGCCATCGTCGGGCCGTTTTTTGCCGCACCGCCGGTGGTTGAACACTTCACCCTGGTGGCCAAATCAAGCTGAGGGCCGCAGGCGGACAGGCCAGTCTCAGGCCATGCCCTCGTGACCTGCAATCAGCTTGCCGAGCAGGGCGCCAAACTGCTTGCGTTCGGCGGCAGTCAGCGGGCCCAGCAGCCGCGTCTGGACCTTGTTGACGGCGCGCTTCATCTGTAGCGCGATCGTCTGCCCTTCGGGCGTAACCCACAGCAGCTTGCGCCGCTTGTCGGCCGGATCGGCTTCGCGCCTCACCCAGCCTTTGGCCTCCAGCCGGCCAATCACCGAACCGGAAGTCGCGGCATCAAAAGCCACCCGCCCTGACAGCGTGACCTGGTCTTCACCCGGGTCATCCATCAGCGCATTGAGGATGGCGAACTGCACCGGCGTCACGTCAAAGTCGGCGGTTTCCTCCATGAAAAGGGCAATCGACAACTGGTGAGCGCGCCGGATCTGGTGGCCGGGCGCTTCGATGAAGTTAAAACTTGTTGGCATGAGCGGAGTTTAAACGCTCAGGGTATATACCGTACACGCCAATAATAAGTATACTTATCATTAAACACGCCTCTGGCTTCAAAGACCCACCAACGTGACATCTCCTTCCCCCATTCTCATCGCCGGCGGCGGCATAGGCGGCCTGGCCACCGCGCTGGTACTGGCGCGTGACGGACACGCCGTGACCGTGCTGGAGCAAGCGGCCAGCTTCGGAGAAATCGGCGCGGGCATCCAGTTGGGCCCGAATATTTTTCGCATGTTCGCCTACCTTGGCCTGACCGACGTGGTCAGCAAGGTGTCCTTCTTTCCGCCGGGACTGGCCATGAATGATGTGCGCACCGGCGAAAAAATCGTGCGCGTGCCGCTCGGAGACATGGCGCGTGCCACCTACGGTTTTCCGTATGGCGTGATTTACCGCGCCGACCTGCACCAGGTGTTTCTGGATGCCTGTACGGCGCAAGAGAACGTGACACTGCGCACTGGCGCGAAGCTCGAATCGTTCGAGCAGTCCGACAGCAGCGTGCGGGTCCACCTGGCTGACGGCGAGGTGCTCGAAGGCGCGGCCCTGATTGGTGCCGATGGCATCTGGAGCAAGGTGCGCGAGGTGGTGGTGGGCGACGGCAAGCCGCGCGTGTCCGGCCACATCGCCTACCGCGCCGTACTCAAGCGTGAAGACGTGCCAGCGCATTTGTGGAGCGACGACGTGCTGCTCTGGGGCGGCGAGAAAACCCACCTGGTGCACTACCCGCTGCGCCGCGGCGAGCTGTTCAACCTGGTCGCGGTGTTTCACAGCAACAAGTACGACGAAGGCTGGAACACCTTTGGCGACACGGCTGAGCTCACAGAACGGTTTGCCCAGGCCTGCCCGCAGGTCCGGGAACTGTTGGGGAAAATCGAGACCTGGAAAATGTGGGTGTTGTGCGACCGCGAGCCGGTGAAAAACTGGACCGACCGGCGCGTCACGCTGCTGGGCGATGCGGCGCATCCCATGCTGCAGTACCTGGCCCAGGGCGCCGGCCAGGCCATCGAGGATGCCGTGGTGCTGCGCGAGGCGCTGCGCTTCACACATGGCGACATCCCACAAGCCCTTCAGAAATACCAGCAGGCACGCTACCTGCGCACTGGACGGGTGCAATTGACGGCGCGCTTTTATGGCGATATCTACCATGCAGCGGGCGTGCAACGGGAGCTGCGTAACCAGATGTTTCAGAGCGAAAAAGAAAGCGCCGGTTTTGCTGGTCTGCAGTGGATGTACGACGGAATCGAGCCGTCAAAGCTGTTCAAATAGAGCCCTTTCAAACTGGAGGATCGCATGAATTTGTCCAAACGCACTACGCTTTTGATAGCAGCACTTGCTCTACCCATGCTGGCTGCAGCTCAGAATGTTCCAAAAAAACCGGCACCCAAAGAGGCTGCCGCCGCCGTCACGGCTTGGCCGACCCGCCCGGTGAAACTGCTGGTCGGTTTCCCCGGCGGCTCCACGCCCGACATGGCAGCACGCACCTTGGCCGAGCCGCTGTCACGTGCGCTGGGCCAACCCGTCATCGTCGAAAACCGGCCTGGCGCATCGGGCAATATCGCTGCCGACCTGGCCGCCAAAGCGACGGACGATCACACGCTGGCGGTGGTGATCAACGGCAACCTGACCTCGGCCAAGATGCTGTATTCCAAGTTGCCCTACGACCCCGCCAAGGACTTCACGCCGATCTCGCTGCTGACCACCGCACCGCTGGTGCTGGTCGCCCCAATGAACCAGCCTTCGGGCAGCGACTTTTTCCTGGCCGCCCGCAACGGTGGCGACAAATGGAACTACGGCTCGGTCGGCAATGGCTCGGTCGGGCATCTGGGCATGGAACTGCTCAAGTCCACCGCCGGCAACCTCGGCGCCGTGCATGTGCCCTACCAGGGCAACCCGCAAGTTGTCACCGCGCTGCTGGGCGGCCAGATCCAGATGGCGCTGGTACCGCCTGGCATCGCGCTGCCGCAAGTCAAGGCCGGCAAGCTCAAGGCCATCGGCCTGACCAGCGGACGCAGCGCGCTGGCCTCGGAGATTCCGTCGCTGGCCGATGCGGAAGTGCGCAACTTCAACCTTGAAGTCTGGACCGCGCTCATCGGCCCGGCCAAACTTTCCAAGGCTGCCCAGACACGCCTGGCCCAGGAAGTGCCACGCATCATCCGCGACAACGACACCCGCCAGAAACTGTTTAACCAGGGCTGGCAGGCAGTCGGCACCTCGCCCGAGGGATTGACCAGCCGCATCCGCAGCGAGACCGCCATCATGGGCGGCATCATCACGATGCGTGGCATCAAGATTGAATGAGCCCCCACGGTCGCTCACTGCGTGGAGCTCCCTGCCACCCGAACCCGCGGCCCCTGATTGAATTGAGATGATTGCCATGCCCGCTTTGTCCAGCCCGAACGCCATCACCGAACCTGCGCGCACGCTGCCTGTGTACGGCGAATTCGACGTCGTCGTGATTGGCGGCGGGCCGGCCGGGCTGGCGGCCAGTGTGAGTGCGGCAAGGCGCGGCGCGCGCACCTTGCTGGTGGAGCGATACGGTTTTCTGGGCGGCATGGGCACGGCTGGCGGTGTCACCAACTTTGCCGGTCTGTATGGCCGCAAGAACGGCGAGATGCAGCAGGTCGTGCATGGCGTGGTTGATGACCTGCTTGCGCGTATTGAGGCACTGGGCGGGCTGAACCAGCCGCAGGATGGCATGTTGGGCCGCATCCGCGTGCGTTCCTACGATGTCTCGGCTTACAAATGCGCCGCCGACCAGTTGCTGCTGTCGGCCGGCGTGCAACTGCTGTTTCACGCCTGGGCTGCCGCGGTGGTGATGGATGGTCCGGTCATCGCAGCGCTGGTGGTGGAAACCAAGTCCGGCCGTCAGGCAATTCGCGCCCAGCGCTTCATCGACTGCTCGGGCGACGCCGATGTGGCGCATTTCGCCGGTGTGCCATTTGAGCTGGGCGACGGCCAGGGCAGCGCCTTGTTTCCGAGCACCATGTTTCGCGTGGGCCATGTGGACGCAGCACGCGCGCTGGCTGCAGTGGGCGAATTCAGTGCCATCAACAAGCTCATGGACGACAGCGAATCGCGGGCGCCTGGTCGTTACCAATTCCCGCGCAAAGGCGCCATCCTCCGACCGAACAAAAATCCCGCGGAGTGGCGCGCCAATGTCACCCAGATCCGCAATGCCGCCGGCATGGCCATGGACGCCACCGATGCACGCCAACTCAGTGAAGGCGAACTCGAAGGCCGCCGGCAGATCACCGAATACTTCCGCTTCCTGAAAAACGAAGTGCCCGGCTTTGAGGACTCCGCCATCGTCGATATCGCGCCCCAGGTCGGCATCCGCGAGACGCGGCGCGTCCTGGGCAGCTACGCACTCACCGGCGAGGACATCCTGTCGTCCGCGCGTTTTGACGACGTCATCGGCATCAATGCCTGGCCCATGGAAATGCATGTTGACGGCGCCATCAGCTGGGGCTTCCCGCGTGATGAGAAGCGTGCCTACAACGACCTGCCCTGGCGCATGCTGACCAACAGCGTGGCGTCCAACCTGCTGGTGGCAGGCCGCTGCGCATCGATGACGCACGAAGGCCAGTCGGCCGCTCGCGCCAGCGGTGGCTGTTTTGTGATGGGCCAGGCCGCCGGCACCGCCGCAGCCCTGCTGGCAAGCGGCCAGACCTTCAGCGACATCAACATCGCCGCCTTGCAGCAGCAACTGTCTCAGGACGGCGTTTTCTTCGACCGATGAACCGACGGAGAGCCCCATGGACATGACCCCACCTCCCGGCAGTACGCGCAAGGCCTTTTATGACGCCATCCGCGCGCAACACATGACCCCCTTGTGGGAAGTGCTGCATGCCCTGGTGCCACAGCAGCCGGCCACACCCTGTGTGCCGGCGTTCTGGGCTTATGACCAGGTGCGGCCTTACCTGATGGAGTCTGGCCAACTGATCACCGCCGAAGAGGCCGTGCGCCGTGTGCTGATTCTGGAAAACCCGGGACTGCAGGGGCAATCGGCGATCACCCAGTCGCTGTACGCCGGCCTGCAACTGATATTGCCCGGCGAAGTGGCGCCCAGCCATCGCCACACCCAGAGCGCCCTGCGTTTTGTGGTCGAGGGAAAAGGCGCGTACACCGCGGTCGATGGCGAACGCACCACCATGGCACCGGGCGACTTCATCATCACCCCGAGCTGGACCTGGCACGACCACGGCCACGAAGGAACACAAACCGACGGCCAGCCTGTGGTCTGGCTCGATGGGCTGGATATTCCGATGCTGCGGTTTTTCGACGCGGGTTTCGCGGAAAACCATACCGAGCGCTCGCAGCCGGTGACCAGGGCCGAAGGCACCAGCTACCAGCGCTACGGCGCCAACATGCTGCCGGTGCGTTATGACGCGCCCTTCGGCCAGACCTCGCCGATCTTCAGCTACCCCTACGACCGCACCCGTGAGGCGCTGCATACGCTTGAGCGCCAGGCACCGGTGGACGGCTGGGACGGCGTCAAGCTGCGTTACGTGAATCCGGCCACCGGCGGCTCGCCGATGCCAACCATGGCCACTTTCATGCAGCGCCTGCCGGCCGGTTTTGACGGCAAGGCCTGGCGTCAGACCGATGGCGCCGTCTTCAGCGTGGTGGAGGGGCGCGGCAGCGTGACCATCGCGCACGCCGGGCAAGAACAGGTGTTCGAGTTCGGCCCGCGTGACCATTTCGTCATCCCATCCTGGCACACCGCCACCCTGCGCTCGGCGTCCGGCTGCGTGTTGTTCAGTTTTTCAGACCGCCCGGTGCATCAGGCACTGGGCATACACAGAGAAGAGAGGTTGTCATGAGCTTTGTATTTACCCCACCGGCCCTGGTCTCGGTACCCGTGGTCGGCACCCTGGACCGTTTCCCGGTGCACCGCGTTTATTGCGTGGGCCGCAACTATGAGGAACACGCCAAGGAGATGGGGTTCACCGGCCGCGAGCCGCCGTTTTTCTTTCTCAAACCTGCGGATGCGGTGGTGGTCGTCGAAGCCGGCCAGACCGGTGTGATTCCCTACCCGTCACTCACCAACAACCTGCATCACGAGATCGAACTGGTTGCTGCCATCGGCACCGGTGGCAAGAACATCAAGGCCGCCGATGCGCTCAAGCACATCTTTGGATACGCCGTGGGCCTGGACATGACGCGCCGCGACCTGCAGGGCGAAATGAAAAAACAGGGTCGCCCCTGGTGCATCGGCAAGGCCTATGACCACTCGGCGCCCATCGGCCCGATCACTCCAGCCGACAAGGCCGGTGATGTCGCCAACGCCGAAATCTATCTGCAGGTCAATGGAAAAGACCGCCAGCGCAGCACCGTCAGCAAGTTGATCTGGAACCTCGCGGAAACCATCGAGCACCTGTCCACGGCCTGGGAGCTGCAGCCGGGCGACCTGATCTACACCGGCACGCCCGCCGGAGTCGCGGCCGTTGTCTCAGGTGACACCATGGTCGGTGAAGTGCAGGGGCTGGGCACCTTGACAGTCAAAGTGGCCTGAAGCGTCGTCGGACGGCCGCCAGCGTGCGGCCCTGCCTTGTAAAGTATCCGTCCAAGGCCTCTTCCATCAGGGCAAGCACGGGTTCTCAAGCGCCCCTTCTTGAATTAATTTCTACCCACCTACCGGAGACCATCCATGATTCAACGACGCACTCTTCTTAAAACCGGCGCCGCCGCTGCCTTGGGCGCACCAGCCCTGTCGGGCCTGGCCCAGCAGGCCGTGACATTGAAGTTCCATACCTTCATGGCGCCGGCCTCCAATGTGTGGCTGGGCATGCACAAGCCCTGGATGGACAAGGTCGAGAAGGAATCCGGCGGCCGGATCAAATTCGAGGCTTACCCTGCCATGCAGCTCGGCGGCACGCCGGCGCAGCTTTACGACCAGGCCAGGGACGGCGTGGTTGACGTGGTGTGGACCCTGCCGGGCAATACAGCGAACCGTTTCCCGCGCATCGAGGCTTTTGAACTGCCGTTCATCATGTCCAATGCCGAGGCCACCTCCAAGGCTTATTGGGAATACGTGCAGACCATGGCCCCGGACGAGTTCAAGGAAACACAGGTCCTGGCGCTTCATGTGCACGGCCCAGGCGTTATTCACACCATGGACAAACCCGTGCGCTCGATCGCCGACATGCGCGGCCAGAAGATGCGCGCGCCGACCCGCCAGGTGACCAAGCTGATGGGCATACTCGGCGCCACACCCGTCGGCATGCCGCTGCCCGCCATCACCGACGCGCTGAGCAAGGGCACCATCACAGGCTGCGTGATTCCCTGGGAAGTGGTGCCTTCCGTCAAGGTCAACGAACTCACCAAGTTCCATGCCGAGTTCGACCCCGCCGGCGGCAGCCTGTACACCACCACTTTTGTGATGGCCATGAACAAGGCCAAGTACAACTCGCTCGCGCCCGACCTGAAAAAAGTCATCGACAACAACTCTGGCATGGCAACGTCGGCCTGGCTCGGCAAAGTCCAGCAGGGCAACGACGCCAACGGCCGCAAGAGCGCCAGTGACCGCGGCAACACGATTTACACCGTCAGCCCGGTCGAAGCGCAGGAATTTCGCCGCAAATCGCGCACAGTGGAAGTTGAGTGGGTCGAGGACATGAACAAGCGCGGCTTCGACGGCAAGAAACTGCTGGAGACGGCACGCAGCCTGATCGAAAAACACACCAAGACCACCAAAGCCTGATCCCAGGCCGCGTCAATACAAAGGGCTCCGCGAGGAGCCTTTTTTACTTTTCAATCTACACTTGGCCGCATGTACCGCAGTCCGATCAAACATTGCAAAAACTGCGGCAGCGCCGTGGCCTACCGGGTGCCCGACGACGGCGACACCAAGGAGCGGGCGGTCTGCCCGGCCTGCGGCACCATCCACTACGAGAACCCGCTCAACGTGGTCGGTACGGTCCCTCATTGGGGTGATCGTGTGCTGCTGTGCAAGCGCAATATCGAACCACGCTGGGGCAAGTGGACCCTGCCGGCCGGTTTCATGGAACTGAACGAAACCACGTCCCAGGGCGCCGCACGGGAAACCGTTGAGGAAGCCGGTGCGCAGTTTGAAATGGAGTCCCTGTTCAGCATGCTCAATGTCGAGCGCGTCGGGCAGGTGCACCTGTTTTATCGCGCCCGGCTGCTCAGTGACCAGTTCCAACCCGGTCATGAGACGATTGAAGCCCGGCTGTTTGCCGAGGCGGACATCCCCTGGGAAGAGATCGCGTTTAAAACCGTGAAAACAACGCTGGAGTGTTACTTCGCCGACAGGCGCAAGGGCAGCTACGGCATTCACGTACTGGACATTGTCTAGAACTGCCCACGAATCGCGCGAATTGCACGCCTCACGTGTGACTTAAACTTCTTTTCATCGGATGGCGCGTCGTGCCGTTCGCTCTTCTTTACTCTTCCCTTCTTCCTTCACTCCCGGATTTTCATGTTCAAAAGCGCGTCCTTCTTTCGCATTGCAGATGACTTTGTTCTCCCACCCCTGGACGCGCTTGAAGAAGCCTTGCAGGCCACACGCTTTCTGCCCTGTGGCGCCACACAGCCGGAATCCAGTGGATGGGTGGCCCCACGCGGCAACAAGAGCACGGCACTCGTGGAGATCATCAACCGCCAGCTCATCGTGCGCCTGTGCACCGAACGCCGTCCCGTGCCGGCATCGGCCATCAAGGCCGCCGTTGAGGAACGCATCGAGAAATACAAGCAGGAGACCGGCCGCGAACGCGTCGGCGCCAAAATCAAGAAAGAGTTCAAGGAAGAAGTCCTGATGGACCTGATGCCACGCGCCTTCACCAAACAATCGTCCACGACCTTGTGGATAGATCCCGTGCATAAATTTCTGGTGGTTGACTCCGGCAGCCTGACAGGCGCCGACAAGGTAGTGAGCTTTCTGGTCGAGGCTCTCAGCAGCGTGCCCGGTTCCGCCAGCCTCAAGGCACAGCCGGTGCAAACCACCCTGTCAGCCGCAGCGTCCATGGCGCACTGGCTGTCCAGCCAGGAAGCCCCGGTCGGTTTCACCGTTGACCGTGATTGCGAACTCAAGATGCCTGACGACGAAAAATCGACCGTTCGTTATTCACGTCATACATTGGAGATTGACGAAGTGGCGAAGCATATCGCGGCAGGCAAAGTGCCAACGCAACTGGCCATGACCTGGAATGAGCGCGTGTCTTTTGTCCTGAGCGATGCGGGACAGATCAAAAAACTCAAGCTGCTCGACGTGGTGCTCGACGGCATCGGCGAAAAAGGCAAGGACGACGATGGTTTCGATACCGATGCGGCCATCCTGACGGGCGAGTTGTCGACGCTGATTCCGGATCTGCTGGAAGCCTTGGGCGGCGAACTCTCCGCCGATGCGTCTGCGCCCACGCCAGAGGCCGCGCAGACCCCGAAACCAGCGCCCGATCTCGCAGTCGCGTAAAAGCGCTTCGATAGTGGCGGGATGACGCGAGTCGCGCCGGCGTCGCCAGGCCAGCTTGCGAAAAAGCAATCCCCCATTCCACTGTCAATTGGAATGTGGACCGCAGTCAACCGGCCTGGCGAGTTCCCTATTTCAGGATGGAAAAGATGCTGCTGTAGTCATCTTTCCAGGGCTGGAAGCCATCCGAATCAGCGATGGTTGTTGCATTGCTGAGCTGCGGGTCTTTGAAAAAGGCGGGATCGCTACTGATCAGCGCCCAGCGTGAATGCAACACCAATTTTTCAGGAATGCCCTCTGAGTTCACCAGACGAACATCCTTGCCAAAATGGTCGGCCGCAGTCTTAACCACCGGTTGCAGGTCCAAAAACCGGTTGGTAATGTGCACCGCCAGCACGCCGTCGGGCTTGAGATGCCTGAAGTACTGGGAAAATGCCTCGCGCGTCAGCAAATGGATGGGCACCGAGTCGCCCGAGAAAGCGTCCACCACCAGCACGTCGAACAATTGCGCGGGCTCCCTCTCCAGCTGCAAGCGGGCGTCGCCAAGAACAATTTCGGTATCGGCCGCGGTGCGGGCAAGAAAGCTGAAATTCTGGTGGGCGATGTCAATCACCATGGGATCAATCTCATAGAGCCTGAAGTAATCGTCCTTGCGCCCGTAGCTCACCAGCGTGCCAACGCCCAGACCAATCACACCTACCCTCAGCGGCCCTTGTGTGGCCTTGATCTGCATGGCTTTGCCAGCACCACCGTCCGGGCTGTAATAAGTGGTGGGCAGATCCAGCTTGTCCGGTGCCGTGTTTTGCCGTCCATGGGTGATTTGCCCGTGGAGCATGGTGCGGTACCCACCCTCGACGTTGTTAAAGACTTGCAAGGTACCGTAGAAATTGCGCGCCGTCACCTCTGCGCCACGGGTCTCTTCCAGGTGGTCGTCAATGCGAATCCAGGCCAGGGCCAACAGCCCCGCCGCCGCAAAGACAATAGAAACGCCACGCCACCGCGGGCCTGAAAATTCCATATTTGGGATGACCGCAATGGCTGCAACCAGTCCGGTAAGAAAAATGCCAATGGACAATTCGTAGTTGCTGTTAAACCAATAAGGCGCGACGACGCCTACAAAAAAACCACCCACCACCCCGCCGACCGCCAGCATCAGGTAATAGCCGGTTAAATGGCTGGGGTGCGGCTGCAGGCGAGCGAGTTCGCCGTGGCACACCATGCAGGCTACAAAAAATGCGCTCAGGTTAATCCCCATGGAGACGGGGAGTGGAAGCTCGCTAATGCCCAGGGTTGGCAGCCAGGCCAGCGCGCCCAGCCCCAGCACCAGCAATGGGAGAAACACTTTGCGCTGATACCAGCCCTGGCGCTCAAAGCTCAAGATGAATGAAAGCAGATACAAGGCCAAAGGGGCGACCCAGATCATGGGTATAGGTGCAATGTTGGTGGTGAGGAAACTGGTGTCGGCCACCATCAAAATGGACGGGCACGCCGCCAGGGCGGCCCACAGGCCCTTGTCAGTCCAACGCGGCGCGGCGCCTTCGTGATGAGCTTGCTGCAAGATGGGAATGCCATTGCGTCCGCGCCAGGCCAGGAGCGCACAGGCGGCGGCAAAGCAGGCATACAAACCCGACCACAGATAGGACTGCCAGAGAGTCGGAAAAATCGGCTCTACCGCCACCGGGTAAGCCAGCAGCGCCAGCATGGAGCCGAAATTGGACAAGGCGAACAAACGATAAGGCACCAGCCCCGAACGCTCCCGAGCAAACCAGGCCTGCAGCAGGGGGCCCGTGGTCGACAGCACAAAGTAAGGCAAACCGATGGACACGGTCAGCAAGCCAAGAATGCGCAAGGTGGGATTCTCGGCCCCCATGGGTTTCCAGTCCAGGCTCGGGCTGATGGGGATGAGCAGCAAGCTGATCAGCAACAAGCTGCCGTGGACCAGGCTTTGGCGAGAAGGGCTGAGGAAGCGGGTTACCCAGTGGGAGTAAAAATAGCCCAGCAGCAAGACCGACTGGAAAAACAACATACACGTCGTCCAAACGGCTGCCGAGCCACCAAACCACGGCAGAATCATCTTGCCAATCAAGGGCTGCACCTGGAACAACAAAAACGCGCTGAGGAAAATGGTCAGGCCGTAATGAATGGTCAAGCGCAGGTCAATTTTCATGTGTCTTCGTGTTGATCCGTGGTGAAAGCGCCTCTGAGCGAAGATGGCACAACGGAGTCACCACTGCCCGCCAAAGGTTTGGAGCGTTGCCAAGGCGAAAGCAGTCATTGCCGCGCGTTCTTCATTGAATCATGAAGGCTCCCTGGAGTAAATGCTTGTGAAGCATTGACTCGCATCGGGCACGCTAAACGACAAAAGGGTTAGCAGATGCTTGTCTGCTAACCCTTGAATTTTGGTCGGTGTGAAAGGATTCGAACCTTCGACCCCTTGCACCCCATGCAAGTGCGCTACCAGGCTGCGCCACACACCGTCTTAAGCCTCAAATTATAGCGCGCTTCCTCTGGCCAGTTCAGTAGGTCGCACTGAGCAGATCCCGAATTTCAAACAATTCGCGGCGTACAAGTTGCAGCCGCTGCTGCGCTGCGCTGCCGTCGGGCAAATGGGCAATGTCCGGTGCGCTGTCTTCGAAGTCCACCGAGTCACCGAAGTCATCAAGCGTGGAGTCACCCGCCTCCATCACATCGACACCTTCGAGCATGACCTCGCCGTTGCGACGCTTGTCGCGTTCGATTTGAACGATTTCCTGCAGCTTGTTGCGCGCACCACTGATGGTGAAACCCTGGTCGTAGAGCAAATCCCGGATTCTGCGGATCATCAGCACTTCGTGGTGCTGGTAGTAGCGACGGTTGCCACGCCTTTTCATCGGGCGCAGCTGCGTGAACTCTTGCTCCCAATAACGGAGCACATGAGGTTTGACGCCACACAAATCACTGACCTCACCGATGGTGAAGTAGCGTTTGGCGGGAATGGGGGGGAGAGTTTTCTCCAATTAAATCAATGCGCTAAGCGGTAAAGCTACAAATCTACTCTAAGTCCAAACTTAGTGCAAATAGTTACAAACAGATAGCCCAGATGTGTTGTTTAGGCACATGCCTGGTTTTTTCTGACATACAAGAATGGGCCGGCCATGGCCGCCGGCAAGGGACTCAGGCCAATTACTCGCCCGGGACAAGCAGCGGTTCAGCCGAACCGGCCGTCAGACCCTGGATGTGCTCTTTGAGCTTGTGGCTGGCATGAAAAGTCACCACGCGGCGCGCCTGGATGGGAATGGACTCCCCGGTGCGGGGGTTGCGCCCGGGACGCGGGGCTTTGGTGCGGATCTGGAAATTGCCGAAGCCGGAAATCTTCACATCGTTGCCCTCGACCAGACTGTCAGAGATCAGGTCGAAGAAAGCGTCGATCATGTCTTTCGATTCACGCTTGTTCAGTCCGATCTGTTCAAACAGCAATTCGGCCAGATGGGCTTTGGTGAGCGCGGGGCTTTCAAGACTTTCAACGGAAAATTCCACGCTGCACTCCTCGCTGATAACTGTTGTTGTTGGAAACCTCAGGCACGCAAACGCGCCTGCAACCGAGCCTGGAGGCTGGCCAGCACCGCCTGGGTGACCGCTTCAATTTGTTCGTCGGTCAGTGTAGCGTCGTCGCTGCCGAGGACCAAGCGCACCGCCAGGCTTTTTTCGCCGAGCTGCATGGCGGCATTGCCCTGCTGTGGTTTGTAAACGTCGAACAAGATGGCAGACTTCAGCAAACCCAGGGTGTCGGCGCCATGGATGCCTGCCATCAGGGCTGCGTGCGTCACATTTTCGGCGACGATCACGGCAATATCGCGCTCAACCGGCTGCAGCTTGCTGACCGGCTGGAATTCGGGCACAGGCCGCTGCAACAGAGCGTTCAGATCGAGTTCAAAAAGAATCGGTGCTTGCGCCAGCTCATAGCCCTGGCGCCACTGCGGGTGCAGCTCGCCGATAAAACCGATGGCTTGGCCATTGACCACCACACTGGCGCAACGCCCGGGATGCATGGCCGGATGGCTGGCCGGCGCAAATGTCGCCTGCAGTGGCGACAACAAGGCTTGCACATCACCCTTGACGTCGAAGAAATCCACGCCCTTGTCGGACAGGCCCCACTGCAATCCTTCGCGCGGGCCGTAAGCCAGGCCTGCCACCCGCATCGGCTGATCAAAACCCGCGACCGTGGTGTCGGTGTTCAGGCTGGCTGGGTCACGCAAAAACACGCGCCCCAACTCGAACACATTGACACGGGCAGCCTTGCGGTCCAGGTTGAATTTCAGCACTTGCAGCAGCGAGCCGAGCAGGGATGAACGCATCACGCTCATCTGGCTGGCAATCGGGTTCAGCAGCTTGATCGGATTGGGATTGCCGGCAAGTTCATGCTCCCAGCGCTCTTCAACAAAGCTGAAGTTGATGGTTTCCTGGTAGCCCAGCCCTGCCAGCGCTCGCCGCACGGCAAAGGCGCTGCGCTGCGCTTCCGGTCGTATGCGCGCGGTGATGGGCGCCAGCGGTGGTGTCGCCGGCAGCTGCTGGTACCCGACCATCCGCACCACTTCTTCGATCAGGTCTTCCTCTATCTGCAGGTCGAAGCGGTAGCTGGGCGGCGTCACTGTCAACGTGCCCACGCCCTCCGTCACGGGCAGCCCCAGGCGCCGCAACGCATCGGCGCACTGCTCCTGCGTCAGTGGCATGCCGATGACCTTGACAGCGCGCGCAACCCGCAGCGTGACGGGAGCGGCTTGCGGCATGCTGACACACACATCGTCGATGGGGCCGCAGACGGTGTCCGGCGTGCCGCAGATGTCGAGAATCAGTTGCGTGATGCGTTCGATGTGCTCAACCGTCTGGCCGGGATCGACACCGCGCTCAAAACGGTGGCCGGCATCGGTGGAAAAGTTGTAGCGGCGTGAACGCCCGGCAATCGCTTTGGGCCACCAGAAGGCGGCTTCGACATAAATGTTTTCTGTCGCATCCGACACCGCCGTGGCGTCGCCACCCATGATGCCCGCCAGCGATTCGACCTGATGGTCATCGGCGATGACGCCGACTTTTTCATCAACCGTCACGGTGTTGCCGTTGAGCAGCTTGAGCGATTCGCCAGGTTTGCCCCAGCGCACGTTCAGGCCGCCTTGGATCTTGTCAAGGTCAAAAATATGCGAAGGCCGCCCCAGCTCGAACATCACATAGTTTGAAATGTCCACCAGCGCGGTGACGCTGCGCTGGCCGCAACGCGCCAGGCGATCCACCATCCAGGCAGGCGTGGTCGCCCGGGTGTTGACCTTGCGCACGATGCGGCCGGAGAAACGGCCGCACAAATCAGCCGCGCTGATGGTGACGGGAAGCTTGTCAGCGCCCGACACAGCCACCGATGGGAAGGCAGGTGTTTTGAGCGGAGCGCCCGTCAGCGCCGCGACCTCGCGGGCAACGCCGTAAACGCTCAGGCAATGCGCCAGATTGGGCGTGAGCTTGAGCGTGAACAAGGTGTCATCGAGATGCAGGTGCTCACGGATGTCCTGGCCGATCGGTGCATCGGGCGCCAGTTCCAGCAAGCCGCCGTGGTCTTCGGAGAGCTTGAGCTCGCGGGCAGAGCAGAGCATGCCCTGGCTTTCCACACCGCGCAGCTTGCCCACCTTGATCAGGAAAGGCTTGCCGTCTTCGCCGGGCGGCAATTCGGCCCCCACCATCGCGCAGGGCACCTTGATGCCGACACGCGCGTTGGGCGCGCCGCAAACAATGTTGAGCAGGGCGCCCTGCCCCACATCCACCTGGCAAACGCGCAGGCGGTCGGCGTCGGGGTGTTGCACGGCGTCCCTGATTTCACCAACAACGATGTGGCTGAAGGGGGGCGCTACCGGCTTGAGTTCTTCGACCTCCAGCCCGGCCATGGTCAGGGTTTCGGCCAGGGCCTCGGTGCTCAGCGCGGGGTTGCAGAATTCGCGCAACCAGGATTCGGGGAATTGCATGTTGTGATCAAGCCTGATGGGTTACTGGAACTGCGACAGAAAACGCAGATCGCCGTCGAAGAACAGGCGCAAGTCATTGACGCCGTAACGCAGCATGGTCAGCCGGTCCGGCCCCATGCCGAAGGCAAAGCCGATGTACTTCTCGGGGTCCAGCCCCATGTTGCGCACCACGTTCGGGTGCACCTGGCCGGAGCCCGCGACCTCAAGCCAGCGGCCGGCCAATGGTCCCGCCTGGAACTGGATGTCGATCTCGGCACTGGGCTCGGTGAAGGGGAAAAAGCTGGGGCGAAAACGCAGCACCAGATCGTCGCTTTCAAAAAAGGTCCGGCAAAAATCAGTGAACACCACCTTCAGGTCCTTGAAGCTGACGTTCTCGCCTATCCACAGGCCTTCGCACTGGTGGAACATCGGCGAATGGGTGGCATCGCTGTCGACCCGGTAAGTGCGGCCCGGCGCGATCACGCGGATCTCGGGCATCGCACCACCGGCATCAATCA
Organism: Pseudomonadota bacterium; assembly: GCA_040385025.1. Taxonomy (GTDB): domain Bacteria; phylum Pseudomonadota; class Gammaproteobacteria; order Burkholderiales; family Burkholderiaceae_C; genus Polaromonas. The sequence continues at coordinate 15,681 of JAZKIE010000396.1, forward strand.
GTGCGCGGTGCTTTTTGACGTGCTGCACGGCATACCGGATCTGCATCGGGCTGGTGTGGGTGCGCAGCAGGTTGGGAGCGGTTTCGGTACCGCCCTCGACATAAAAGGTGTCGTGCATGGAACGCGCCGGATGGTCCTCGGGCGTGTTCAGTGCGGTGAAGTTGAACCAGTCGGTTTCGATCTCGGGGCCTTGCGCAACATCAAAACCCATGGAGCCAAAAATTGCCTCGATGCGCTCCAGCGTCAGCGACACCGGATGCAGGCCACCCGTCGGCTGCTGGCGGCCCGGCAGGCTCACATCGAGCGCTTCGGCCTTGAGTTGCAACTGCAGTTCGGCATCAAGCAGTGCCTGGCGGCGTGCGGTCAGCGCGGTTTCGATGGCCTGCTTGGCAAGGTTGATGGCGGCGCCGCGGGACTTCTTCTCGTCCACCGGCAGGGCCGCCAGGCCTTTCATGAGTTCGGTGATGCGCCCGGCTTTGCCCAGGAACCGGGCTTTCGCGTTTTCCAGGTCGGCGGGTGTGCCCGCTTGCGCAAAACCGGCTTTTGCCGAATCCACCAGAGCATCAAGTTCGTTCATAAATTTCTTGTCATTAACTTGCCAACTGCGGCAGCCCCTGTTGCTGCCCCCTCAACGGAAAAGGGCCAGAGCCTTTTCAAGCTCCAGCCCTTTATTTTCGTGCGCAAGCAGCTATTGATTCAATAGCATCTTGCCCTGAAAATCAGGCAGCCAGCTTGGCCCTGACCTGGTCCACGATGGCACCGAAAGCGGCGCTGTCATGGATCGCCATGTCGGACAGAACCTTGCGGTCGATCTCGATGCCGGCTTTTTTCAGGCCATTGGCGAACTGGCTGTAGGTCATGCCGAACGAACGGCTGGCGGCGTTGATACGCGCAATCCAGAGGCGGCGGAACACGCGCTTTTTGGTGCGGCGGTCACGGTAGGCATATTGCCCGGCCTTCATCACCGCTTCTTTGGCGATGCGGAAGACATTGCCGCGGCGGCCGCGGAAACCTTTTGCAAGGGCTAAAACTTTTTTGTGGCGGGCGCGAGCCGTTACACCACGTTTGACGCGAGGCATGTGA
>JAZKIE010000397.1:0-1609 GCA_040385025.1 Pseudomonadota bacterium
GGGACCTTGCCGGGACGGAAGCCGTCCATTTTGACGGTGCGGGCCATGCGTTTGAGGCGGGAGTCAACTTCAGACTGGATGGCGCTGACCGGCAAGGTCAAAGTCATCTTGCGTTCCAGCTTTTCCAGGGTTTCAACAGTCACGGCCATGATCTACTCCTAATATCCAGAATATGTAAAAGACGGACCGGCGCACGGCACTTCAAGGCTGTGCGGCAATCGTCCTGAAAATCTCAAATAGTGGTGCGCGGGGCGGGACTCGAACCCGCACAGTATTGCTACCGTCAGGACCTAAACCTGGTGCGTCTACCAATTTCGCCACCCGCGCGCCTGAAATAAAAACGGGAATCCTCAGCTTTTTAGGCTTGTGGACCCCCGCCTGAAATCGGTCAACTTTCTATTTTAGCCTGTATCGGCATCCTCTCCGCCTGCCGGTCAACCCGGCCCCCGGTTTTAGGCCGGCACCAGGCCGGGTGTTTCGCGTTTCACCCGGAACCAAGCTGCGTACATGGCAGGCAGCGCCAGCAGCGTCAGCACGGTGGCCACAATCAGCCCGCCCATGATGGCGACCGCCATCGGCCCCCAGAACACGCTGCGCGACAGCGGAATCATCGCCAGCACAGCCGCCGCCGCCGTCAGCACGATGGGGCGCAGCCGCCGTACCGCCGACTCGACAATCGCGTCCCAGGCCGGGATGCCGGCCGCCCGGTCCTGCTCGATCTGGTCAATCAGGATCACCGAGTTGCGCTGGATCATGCCCATCAAGGCGATCACACCCAGCAGCGCGACAAAACCAAAGGGCCGGCCCAGCAGCAGCAGCGCACCGGCGACACCGGCAATACCCAGCGGCCCGGTCAGGAACACCAGCATGGCGCGGCTGAAGCTGTGCAGTTGCAGCATCAGCAAGGTGAAGGTCAGAAACAGCATGATGGGCACACCGGCCACAATCGAACTCGAGCCTTTGCTGCTCTCCTCAACGGCGCCGGCGACCTCGATGCGGTAGCCACCCATGCCGTTTTTCTGCCATTTGGCCTCGATCGCCTTCAGGGCCGGCAGCAGCTCGTTGGTCACCGTCGCGCCCTGCAGCCCTTCGACGATGTCGCTTTGCACCGTGATGGCGTAGTCGCGGTTTTCCCGCCACATCACGCCCGGCTCCCAGGTGAACACCGGCTTGGCAATCTGCGTCAGCGGAATCGACTTGCCCGACGCCGTCGGCAGGTAGGCATTGGCAATGTCGGTGATGGCATTGCGCTCGTCCATGGGCTGGCGCAGCACGATGTCGATGAGTTTGTCGCCCTCGCGAAATTGCCCCACGGTGCTGCCGCTCAAAATGGTTTTGGACGCCTGCGCAATCGACTGGCTGGTCACGCCCAGGGCGCGCGCCTTGGACTGGTCCACCTCCAGGCGCAGCACCTTGACCGATTCGTTCCAGTTGTCGTTGACGCCCCGCGTGTTCGGGCTTTCGCGCATCGCGGCCTTGACCTCGTCGGCGCGGTCACGCAGCACCAGCGGGTCAATGCCGACCACGCGGAACTGCACCGGGTAAGGCACGGGTGGGCCATTGGGCAGCAGCTTGATACGGCCGCGCACTTCCGGAAACTCCTGGGCCA
>JAZKIE010000398.1:0-17582 GCA_040385025.1 Pseudomonadota bacterium
CGCACCTGGCGCACCACGCGGTGCGCAAAGCTGAGCTTGCTGTGGGCGCCTGCACCAATACCGAGGTAGTCGCCGAACTGCCAGTAATTGACGTTATGCGCGCAGCGGTGGCCGGGCCGCGCATAGGCCGACACCTCGTAGCGGTCCATGCCCACCGCCGCCGTCATTTCGGTGATGCGGTCCAGCATGGCGTAGGCGTCGTCCTCTTCGGGCAGCACCGGCGGATGTTTGGCAAAAAAAGTATTGGGTTCGACCGTCAGGTGGTAAATCGAGATATGCGGCGGCTCAAATGCAAGCGCCTGCCGCATGTCGGTCTCCAGATTGGCCAGCGTCTGGCCGGGCAAGGCATACATGATGTCGAGGTTGAAGGTGTCAAAAGCCTGCGCGGCCTCCTCCACGGCGGCGATGGCCTGCGCGCGGTCATGCACCCGGCCCAGGGCTTTCAGGTGCTGGTCGTCAAAACTCTGCACACCGATCGACAAGCGCGTTACACCGGCGCTGCGGAAAGCCTTGAAGCGGTCCTTCTCGAAGGTGCCGGGGTTGGCCTCCAGCGTGATTTCACAATCGGGCTCCAGCCGCAGCCGAGCGCGGATGTCGCCGATCAGGCGGTCGATGGCCTGCGGTGAAAACAGGCTGGGCGTGCCGCCGCCTATGAAGATGCTGTGCACCGTGCGGCCCCAGACCAGCGGCAGCGAGGCTTCGAGGTCGGCCATCAGCGCGTCGATGTAGCGCTGCTCGGGCAGCTCGCCACGGCTCTCGTGCGAGTTGAAGTCGCAATACGGGCATTTTTTCAAACACCAGGGCAGGTGCACATACAGCGACAGCGGCGGCAAGGCGCTGAGCCGCAGCGTGCCGTCGCGCATGTAGTGCTGAATGTCCTTCAGCGCGCCACCACTTTCCTCAACAGGCGATGCGCTGACGACCGGAACCGGAAACACCATGGCCGCTACAGCCAGCGCTCGCGCATCAGGTCCATCATCTGGCGCGCCGCCATACCGCGGTGGCTGTGGGCGTTTTTCACCTCGACCGGCAGTTCGGCAAAGGTCTTGCCGAAAGACGGGATGAACATCACCGGGTCGAAGCCAAAACCGTTGCTGCCAACCGGCTCGCGTGCGATCTCGCCGATGACCCGGCCCACGGCAATCAGCGGCTCCGGATCGTCCGCAGACCGCACCGCGACCAGTGTGCTGACCAGGGCGGCACGGCGATGGGATATCCGGTCCATCTGCTCAAGCAAGGCTCGCACATTGTTGTCATCGCCCTTGTCATAACCAAACTGCGTGGCGTAATAGGCTGTGTCCACGCCGGGCAAGCCGCCAAAGGCATCCACGCACAAGCCCGCATCATCGGCCAGCGCCGGCAGTCCGCTGGCTTGCGACGCATGGCGTGCCTTGGCCAGCGCGTTTTCTACAAAGGTACGGAAAGGCTCCTCGGCCTCGCCAATGCCGAGTTCAGCCTGTTTGACCAGCGTCACGCCCAGCGGCGCCAGCATGGCCTGCAGCTCAGCCAGTTTGCCGGCATTGTTCGATGCCAATACGATTTTCATGAGTCAAACAGGCCTTTAGCCTTTATTAAACGGGCGCAAGCAGCTATCAATTCAATAGCGATTTCTGCTGCAGCGTGACCAGCTCGCCGATGCCTTTTTCAGCCAGCAGCAGCAGCGCATCCATCTCCTTGCGCGAAAACGCCGCGCCTTCGGCCGTGCCCTGCACTTCGACATAGTGGCCGGCGCCTGTCATCACCACATTCATGTCGGTGTCGCAGCCCGCGTCCTCGACGTACTCCAGGTCCAGCAGCGGCGTGCCCTGGACAATGCCCACGGAAATGGCGGCCACATGGCCCAGGATAGGCGTTTCCTTGAGCTTGCCATCGGCCAGCAGCTTGTTGACCGCGTCCTGCGCCGCCACAAATGCGCCGGTGATGCTGGCGGTACGCGTGCCGCCGTCGGCCTGGATCACGTCGCAGTCGAGGTGAATCGTGCGTTCACCGAGTTTTTTCAGGTCGAACACCGCACGCATGGAGCGGCCGATCAGGCGCTGGATCTCCTGGGTGCGACCGCTTTGTTTGCCGCGCGCGGCTTCGCGGTCGCTGCGCGTGTGTGTGGCGCGCGGCAACATGCCGTATTCGGCCGTGACCCAGCCTTCGCCGCTGCCCTTTTTGTGGCCGGGGACTTTTTCTTCGACCGAGGCGGTGCACAACACCTTGGTGTTGCCAAACTCAATCAGCACCGAGCCTTCGGCGTAGGCGGTGTAGGCACGGGTGATGCGTACGGGACGGAGCTGGTCGGCAGCACGGGCGCCGCTTCTTTCAAATGAACTCATGACGGAAAGCTTTCTGGCGAGGCACGCCGGGGGTAAAAGTGATGGCAATTGTCAGACATGAACCGCGCCGGCAAGGCAAGGCGGGATTTTTGGCGAGGCTCAGACCTTCTTGGCGGCGGAACGGCGTATCGCCTCGTTGATCTCGGCGATCGAGCGCTCAATCGCCGCGTCGTCAAGGTCTTCCACGCCGGTATCGAGCACACCCGCCTGAATGGTTGAGGCAAACACGCCGTCCATGATGCTGTCGGTCGAGACACCGCGCGTCGATTCAAAAGCGTCGGGCGTTTCCCACTCCATCGCCAGCACGGTGACGTTGTCGCCGTGTTCACCACCATTGCGAAGCGCGTGCTCAACCATGTCGGGCACCGCGTCGGACACACTGTTGGCGGCCATGTGGCGCACGATTTCAGCGTCGGTCAGGCTGCCCCACAGGCCGTCGGAACACAGCATCAGCTTGTCGCCTTGCTGCAGCACGACCGGACCGGCAATGTCGAACACCGGTTTCGACGGCGACCCCAGGCAGGTGAACAGGATGTTGCGGTTGACGCGCTCCAGCTTGATGATGCCGGCGTTTTGCTGCTCCAGGTAAGAGTGGTCCCGCGTGCGGGTCAGCAGCTCGCCATCGCGCACCACATACAGGCGCGAGTCACCGCAATGCACCCAGGTCGCGCCTGTGCCCTGCAGGATGGCGGCGACCACGGTGGTGCGGGGCGTGTCCAGCATGCCCTTTTCACTGGCATAACGGATGATCTGGTGATGCGCCGCCATCAGGGCGGAGGACAGGAATTCGGTGGTGTCCCTGACCAGCGGCCGGGCTTCCTTCTGGTACAAGGCCGAGATGGTCTGCAGCGCCAGTTGCGCGGCCACTTCGCCTTCGGGGTGGCCACCCATGCCGTCGGCCAGTACAAACAGGCCGGACTCACGGGTGTAGCAATAACCCATGCGGTCTTCGTTTTTTTCGCGACCGCCCTTGCGGCTGACCTGGAAGACGGAAAATTTCATTTGAACTTCGTCGCAAAGCCGGTGGCCTTGCGCGCGCTTTTCTTGGTGTCTGACACCATGTTGTCAAACTGCAGGCGCATTTTTTCGCCGACGGTCAGTTTGGTGTAGCGCCGCTCACCTTCGCGGCTGAGCTCTTTCTGCAAGGCAAACACCGATTGCGGCCGCGACAGCGGGTCCAGCGACATGCACCATTCGACGACTTCGATCAGGTTGTCGGAATACACGCCACGCAGCCGCGACAGGGCCAGTGAGAGCCGGTCTTTTTCCAGCCGTTGTGGCGCGTCGTTGGGCGGGTAACCCTGCATGGTCGCGTAAATGCAGGCGCCGATCGCATAGATGTCGGTCCAGGGGCCCATGGACGAGTCGCGGCGGTACATCTCGGGCGCGGCGAAACCGGGCGTGTACATGGGCCGGATGAAGTTGCCTTCTTTGCTCAGCACCTCGCGCGCGGCGCCGAAGTCGATCATCACCGCCTTGTTGTCGTCGGTGATGAAGATGTTGGCCGGCTTGATGTCCAGGTGCAGCATCTTGTGCTGGTGCACGATGCGCAGCCCGCGCAGGATCTCGTCAAACAGCGAGCGGATGGTCGATTCGCGGAACACCTTTTGCTTTTTGAGTTCGCGCGCCGTAATGATGAAGTCCTGCAGGGTGCCCCCCTCCAGGTAGTTCATCACCATGTACACGGTCTCGTTCTCGCGAAAGAAATTGAGCACGCTCACCACAGAAGCGTGGGAGATCTGCGCCAGTGAGCGGCCTTCCTCGAAAAAACTCTTCAGGCCCAGGCGGTACAGCGAGAGTTTTTCGGGCTGCACCTGCGGCAGCAGCTCACCGGGCGGGCGGCTGGCCAGCGAGGACGGCAGGTACTCCTTGATGGCGACCTGCTGTCCTTCGTTGTCGACGGCCAAGTAAACTACCCCAAACCCGCCGGCCGACAGCTTGCGCACAACGCGATAGCCACCAATGACGGTATCGGGTGGGAGTGGCGCTGGCTTGACCTTTGACATAATTCGGGATTAAAGCAAGGTGACGGGATCACCCCTCCTGTTGACTCTAAGAAAAGCGTATTACAAATGTCAGTTTACAGTATGACAGGCTATGCAGCCGTCCAGTCCACCCCTGCACGCACAGCCCCGGAAGCCGATGCCGGCAACGGCAGCCACGCGCGCCTGGGTGTGGAAATACGCTCGGTCAACAGCCGTTTTCTGGACCTGGCCTTCCGCCTTCCCGATGAATTGCGGCAGGCCGAACCGGCCTTGCGCGAGCTGCTGACGGGCAAACTCAAACGCGGCAAGGTGGAACTTCGTGTCTCGCTGGAAAGCAATTCCGGGGGCAACCTGAAGGCACCGGCCAGCAGCACACTGCAGCGTCTGGGCTCCATGGAAGACACCGTGCGCTCCTGGCTGCCGGGTGCGGCGGCGCTCAGCGTCGCAGACATCCTGCGCATGGCAGCAGGAGAAGACAAGAGCACCCACGACTACAGCGACGACCTGCTCAAACTTGCCAAAAAAGCCCTGAAAGATTTGTTGACTGCCCGGGAGCGCGAAGGCACCCGCCTCGCGCAGATGTTGCTGGAGCGCACCGCCCAGTTGCGGGCGCTGGCCGCCTCGGCCACACCGATGGTCCCCAAACTGGTCGAACAGCAAAAGGCCCGTTTCATGGAACGCTGGAAGGAGGCCATGGCCCTGACTGACGGCAGCACCCTGCCCGAAGCAGCGCAGGACCGGGCCCTGCTGGAAGCCACTTCGTTTGCGATACGCATCGACGTGGCCGAAGAAATCATGCGCCTCACGTCGCATCTTGAAGAGATAGACCGCCTGCTGACGGCGGGCGGCGAAGTTGGCAAACGCCTGGACTTCCTGATCCAGGAGCTGCACCGCGAAGCCAACACCCTGGGCTCCAAATCGGGCTCGCTGGAACTGACCCATGTCTCGGTGGACATGAAAGTGCTGATCGAGCAGATCCGCGAGCAGGTTCAAAATATCGAGTAAGCCGTCCGGCATCGGTCCTTCAAAACCCAAAAAACCAACTGATATGGATTACCCCGGAAACCTGTTTGTAGTCGCAGCGCCCAGTGGCGCCGGAAAGTCCAGCCTGGTCAAGGCGCTGATGGAGCTGGATGCGCGGGTACAACCTGCGGTGTCGCACACCACGCGGGCGCCGCGCGGACAGGAAAAACACGGCCGCGAGTATTTCTTTATTTCGGCCGAAGAGTTCGACGGCATGGTGCTGCGCGACTCCTTCCTCGAATGGGCGCATGTGCACGGGCAGCGTTACGGCACCTCGCGGCAGACCATTGAGGAGCGGGTTGCTCACGGCGCCGATGTCATCCTGGAGATCGACTTCCAGGGTGCCATCAATATCAAGCGCATTTTCAGCAATGCTGTGTTGATCTTCATCCTGCCGCCGAGTTGGGAAGAGTTGCGATCACGGCTGGAGCGGCGCGGCGAAGACTCGGCGGAGGTGATTGAATTGCGCCTCAAAAACGCAGCCATCGAGATGGCACAGGCCAGGGAATTCGACTTCGTTATAATCAACGAGTTATTTGAACGAGCGGTTTTTGACCTGAAAACCATTGTTCACGCCCAACGGCTCAAGTTTGCGGCACAACGACGTGCCCGTGCCGAGACCTTCAAGGCCCTGCACATCGCCTGACTTGTTGCCACTAACCGCTGTCCCGCTATTCCACTCAACCCGGAGATTCTCATGGCCCGCATTACTGTTGAAGACTGCCTGGAAAAAATCCCCAACCGCTTTCAGTTGGTGCTGGCAGCCACTTACCGCGCCCGTATGCTGAGCCAGGGCCATGCCCCCAAGATTGAAAGCAAGAACAAGCCTGGTGTGACTGCCTTGCGTGAAATTGCCGAAGGCAAAATTGGCCTGGAAATGCTGAAAAAAGTGCCGGGTTGAGCGTCTACGCTCCCTGAAAAAGCACCGCATCGCGGTGCTTTTTTGTTTCCGGGTTTTGCCTAAAGCCCGTTTTTTGCATGTTTTATTGGCGCCGCGATACATTTAAGGCATGAGCGCCCTGGTTTTTCCCTCTGCAAACACCAAGTCGACCCCGGCTGCCGCCAATGCGGCCGCGGCGAGTTTTGCCGCGCTCACCGCCAAACTGGATTACATGAGCGCCACGGATGTGGACAACATCCGGCGTGCCTACCGTTTTGCCGATGAGGCGCACCTGGGCCAGATCCGCAACGGCGGCCTGCCTTACATCACGCATCCCATCGCCGTGGCCCAGCAATGCGCCGAGTGGAAGCTGGACGCGCAGGCGCTGATGGCCGCGCTGCTGCACGACGCCATCGAGGACTGCGGCGTCACCAAACCGGAATTGATCGAGCGTTTTGGCGCACCGGTGGCAGAACTCGTCGACGGCCTGACCAAGCTGGAAAAGCTGGAATTCAACACCCGCGAGGAAAACCAGGCGGAATCCTTCCGCAAGATGCTGCTGGCCATGGCACGCGATGTACGCGTCATCCTGATCAAGCTGGCGGATCGCAGCCACAACATGCGCACGCTCAGCGACGTACCACGCAGCAAGTGGAGCCGCATTTCACGCGAAACCCTGGATATTTATGCGCCCATCGCGCACCGCCTGGGCCTGAACACCACCTACCGTGAGTTGCAGGACCTTGCCTTTCAGCATTTGTACCCCTGGCGCTACGCCACGCTGACCAAGGCGCTCGCGCGTGCACGCGGCCGCAGGCGCGACGTCATCAAACGCGTCCAAACCGAGGTCGACGCGGCATTTGCCAACGCCGACATTCAGGTCAATATCTACGGGCGTGAAAAAGCCCTGTATTCCATCTACCGCAAGATGGACGAGAAACACCTGTCTTTTGCCCAGGTGACCGACATCTACGGCTTTCGCATCATTGTGGGCGGCGTCACCGGCTGCTACACCGCGCTGGGCGTGTTGCATCAGCTCTACAAGCCGCTGCCCGGCAAGTTCAAGGACTACATCGCCATTCCCAAGGTCAATGGCTACCAGTCATTGCACACCACGCTGGTCGGGCCCTTCGGCACCAGCATCGAGTTCCAGATGCGCACCGACGCCATGCACATCGTCGCCGAGTCCGGTGTTGCTGCGCACTGGCTGTACAAGGCCACGGATCCCGAAAGCGATGCGTCGCAGCGGCTGGGCACGCAGTGGCTGCAGTCGCTGCTGGACATCCAGCACGAAACGCGCGATGCCGCCGAGTTCTGGGACCACGTCAAGATCGACCTGTTCCCCGATGCCGTTTACGTGTTCACACCCAAAAGCCAGATCATGGCCATGCCACGCGGCGCGACGATTGTCGATTTTGCCTATGCCATCCACAGCGACGTGGGCCACCGTGCCGTCGCCGCCAAGGTCAACGGCGAGCAAGTGCCGCTGCGCTCGGAGCTGCGCAACGGCGACGTGATTGAAATCATCACTGCCGCCATCTCCAGCCCCAATCCCGCCTGGCTGGGTTTTGTGCGCACCGGCAAGGCCCGCTCAAAAATCCGGCACCACCTCAAGACCATGGCGCTGACCGAGTCGCAGGACCTGGGCGAAAAAATGCTGGCGCAAGCGCTGCGCGCCGAAGGCATTGAGCGCCTGCCGGACGATGACGAAGTCAACCACGCCACCTGGGAAAAAATACTGCGCTTTTCAGGCAACCGTTCGCGGGCCGACCTGCTCACCGACATCGGCCTGGGCAAACGCATCGCCAGCATGGTGGCCAAACGCATCGTCACGCTGCTGGCCGAAACCGGCGAAAAGCCCGATCCGCTGCTGATGAGCCGCGAGCGCTACACGGCCCACGAATCGATCTCACAGGGTGCGCTGGTGCTCGACGGCAGCGAAGGCGCTTCGGTCAAATTCGCGACCTGTTGCCGTCCCATCCCTGGCGACGACATTGTGGGTTACCTGGGCCGCGGCGAAGGCCTGGTGGTCCACACCGACGACTGCTCGGTGGCCAAAAAACTCCAGCACCGCGACAACGAGCGTTTTATCGCGGTGGACTGGTCCGACGAACCGACGCGCGCGTTTGAAACCGGACTGCTGGTGACCGTGACCAACGGCAAAGGTGTGCTGGCACGGGTTGCCTCGGCACTGGCCAGCGCCGAAGCCGACATCACGCATGTGGACATGGCCCAGGAGGCAGCGCAGGACGCGACCGATCTGCGTTTCGGCGTGGCGGTGCGCGACCGGGTGCACCTGGCGTCCGTCATGCGCAGCGTCAAACGCACGCCATCGGTCTTGCGCGTCCAGCGCGCCAAGCCTGGCCTCTGAAGCGTCTTCAGGGGACAGCGGTCGGCGCCGGGTACTGCACCTCCAGCACCTCGATGTCCCGGATGCCTGCAGGCGTCGCCAGCTTGAGCTCATCACCAACCCGTGCCTTGAGCAGCGCGCGTGCAATCGGCGAAATCCAGCTCACCTGCTTGAGCGCACTGTCCGCCTCATCAATGCCGAGAATGGTCACCGTCTGCTCTGCGCCGCTGTCATCGGCATAGGTGACCGTGGCGCCAAAAAACACCTGCTCGTTGCCATGGTGCACGGCGGGGTCTGAAATTTCAGCAATCTCCAGGCGTTTGGTCAAAAACCGGATGCGCCTGTCGATCTCGCGCAGGCGCTTCTTGCCGTAGTGGTAGTCACCGTTTTCCGAGCGGTCGCCATTGCTGGCCGCCCAGTGCACAACGTCAACAATCTTCGGCCGCTCGTTGTCGATCAGGTCCAGCAGTTCGTCCTTGAGCCGGGCGTAACCCGAGGGTGTGATGTAGTTTTTGCCACCCGCAGGCAAAGGCGGCAAGGACAGGTCCTCATCGTCGTCGGCGTCGGTTTCTTTGGTAAAGGCTTTGCTCATGGGAGCCCGGGATAAAACGTGTTCCGGATCGGGACATCGTAACGAAAAAGCCCTGGAACCTTGCGGTTCCAGGGCTTGACGTTTGGTGCGGCTGGCAGGAATTGAACCCACGACCCCTTGGTTCGTAGCCAAGTACTCTATCCAACTGAGCTACAGCCGCTAAGCCTCGAATTATAGCGTATTTGGCTCGCGGTTCAGTGGCCCAAGTCTGCAACCAGCTTGTCAGCCGCCTTGACGGCCTCATCACGCGTGGGCCAGGTCCTCTCGCTGCCGTGCAAAGGCGGCAACGATTCGACATGAATGACATCTATGTACCAGGGACCGTCGGGCAAGTGGCACAACCTGGCCATGTAGTGCCGGCCGCCCGCCACGCCGGGGACGTACTCCTCAATCGGCGCTGGTTCTTGCATTTCCATAAAGCTTTCTTCCATACCTGATTATCCGCAACCCATCCCATCCTTGCGGATGCCCAACACGTCAGACTTGGGGATTCAACCCGAATCCGGCAAGCTTTTTCGCGTAAGAATCCCTGCGTTTGGCCGCCTTGTCCGAAGCGGCGATGGCCGCCTGAATGGCCTTGGGCCCTTTGCCTGCAGCAGCTTTGATCAATCCGAATTTGTGAGCCGCATCTGCTTCCGCCCTTTTGTAAGTGGCGATGAGGTCGGCATGGGCGGCGGGTTGATTCACAGGAACCTCTTTATCCAAAGCGCTATTTTCCCGGGGATTTCAGCTTTCCTGCCATCCAGAAACAACAACGCCCCGGGGCCGGAAACCGGATGCCGAGGCGGATAACCTAAAAAAGTGGGTGGTAGGGCGTCACAGACTTGAACTGTGGACCAAAGGATTATGAGTCCTCTGCTCTAACCAACTGAGCTAACGCCCCACGTCGCCAAGGCAGATTGTAAGGTCTCGCTACTTGCTGTGGCTCAGCGCGCTGCTGACCATCTTGGCGGTGATGTCGACGATCTGGATCATTTTTTCGTAGGGCATGCGCATGGGGCCGATCACGCCCAGGGTGCCGACAACTTTGCCGTCCACCTCGTAAGGCGCGGTCACCACCGACAGCTCGTGGTAGGGCACCACCTGGCTCTCGCCGCCGATATAGATGCGCACACCCTCGGCGCGGCTGGACACGTCGAGCAAGCGCATCAGCTGGGCTTTCTGCTCGAACAGGTCAAACAGCTTGCGCAGGTTGCCCATGTCGCCGGAGAAGTCGCTGACGGCCAGCAGGTTGCGTTCGCCCGAGATCACCACCTCATCGCGCGACTCGATGGCCTCGGAGCTGACCTGCACCGCCGCCTGCATCAGGCTGGCGATCTCGCCGCGCAGGACTTCCACCTCGCGCTGCAGCCGCTCACGCACTTCCTCGATGGCCATGCCGGCATAGTGGGAGTTGAGAAAGTTGGACGCCTCGATGAGCTGCGTTTGGGTGTAGTCGGCCTCGGTGAAGATCACGCGGTTTTGCACATCGCCGTCGGGCGAAACGATGATGACCAGGAAGCGCTTTTCGGACAGGCGCAAAAATTCGATGTGGCGAAACACCGAGGTGCGGCGCGGAGCCATCACCACACCGACAAACTGCGACAGGCTGGACAGGATGTTGGCGGCGTTGCTGAACACCTTTTGCGGCTGGTCCGGCGCCAGCCGGGGCGGCGCCAGCGCACCGGCGGCTGAGAACTGGTCGCGCTGCATCGTCAGCATGGTGTCGACAAACAGGCGGTAGCCGCGCGCTGTGGGGATGCGGCCGGCCGAGGTGTGCGGACTGACGATCAGGCCCAGCTCCTCCAGGTCGCTCATGACGTTGCGTATCGTCGCCGGCGACAGGTCCATGCCCGAAGCCTTGGACAGCGTGCGTGAGCCGACCGGCTGGCCGTCGGCAATATAACGCTCTACCAGCGCTTTGAGCAGGTGTCGGGCACGTTCGTCAAGCATGAAGGCATTCTACGAAGCTTGTCACCGATGTTGTGATGTAATTTGACGATGAAGTCGCAATTCCGTCACGTCGCCCTGATCGGGAAGTACCACGCCCAGGGTTCACGCTCAGCGCTGGAGGAAATTGCCAACTTCCTGCACACCCAGGGCTGCGAAGTCACGCTGGAAGAAGAGACGGCCAGCAACACCGGCCTGACGCAGTACCCGGTGCTGGACGTGGCCGGCATAGGCACGCATTGCGACCTGGCGCTGGTGGTCGGCGGCGACGGCACCATGCTGGGCATAGGCCGGCAACTGGCGCAATTCGGCGTGCCCATGGTCGGCATCAACCAGGGTCGGCTGGGTTTCATCACCGACATTGCTTTCGAGGATTTTCAGGCCGCGCTTGAACCCATGCTGCGTGGCGAGTTCGAGGAAGACCGGCGCTGGATGATGCAGGCCAAGGTGGTGCGCGACGGCCGCTGCGTGTTCAACGCGACCGCCATGAACGATGTGGTGGTTAACCGCGGGGCCACGGCAGGCATGGTGGAACTGCGTGTCGAGGTCGATGGCCGCTTCGTCGCCAACCAGCGCGCCGACGGCCTGATCATCGCGTCGCCGACCGGCTCTACCGCCTATGCGCTGTCGGCCGGTGGCCCCCTGCTACACCCCTCCATCCCCGGCTGGGTGCTGGTGCCGATTGCGCCGCATACCTTGTCGAACCGGCCCATTGTGCTGTCTGACGCGGGCGAGATCACCGTTGAAATCGTGGCGGGGCGGGATGCCAGCGCCAACTTTGACATGCAGTCGCTGGCCAGCCTGCTGCACGGCGACCGCATCACGGTGCGGCGTTCGGAGTTCCAGATGTGTTTTCTGCACCCCAAGGGCTGGAGTTATTTCGACACCTTGCGCAAAAAACTCCACTGGAATGAAGGTGTGGCATGAGCCTTAAAAACATCTCCCTGCGCGACTTTGTCATCGTGCGTGAACTGACGCTGGACCTCGACAGCGGTTTCACCGTGCTCACCGGGGAAACCGGCGCCGGCAAGTCGATATTGATAGACGCGCTGCAACTGGCGCTGGGTTCGCGCGCCGATGCCGGTGTGGTGCGCGAAGGCGCGCTGCGCTGCGAGATCAGCGCCACCTTTGATGCGCCCGCATCCCTGGCGGGCTGGCTCGACGACGCCGGTTTTGCGAGTGACGACGACTTGTTGCTACGGCGCACGGTGGATGCCCAGGGAAAAAGCCGCGCCTGGATCAACGGCAGCCCGGCCACGGCCACACAGTTGCGCGAGATCGCCGATGTGCTGGTCGACATCCACGGCCAGCACGCCTGGCAGAGCCTGACGCGGCCCGATGCGGTGCGCGGCCTGCTCGACGCCTATGCCGGCCTGTCCACGCAGACACTGGTGCTGGCCTGGCAGGGCTGGCGCAGCGCGCACAAGGCGCTGCTCGATGCGCGCGATGCGCAGGACAGCCTGCAGCGCGAGCGCGAACGGCTGGCCTGGCAAATCGGCGAACTCGACAAGCTGGCGCCTGGCGCTGACGAGTGGGACGAACTCAACACCCAGCACAGCCGCCTGTCCAATGTGCAGTCACTGCGCGATGCGGTGCAGACCGCGGTCAATGCGCTGCAGGAGGCCGACGACAATGCCACCGCCCTGCTGGGCCGCGCACTCACCGCGCTACAGAATCAGGCGCATATCGAGCCCGAATTCAAAGGACTGACCGAGGTTTTGGGCAGTGCGCTGGCGCAGGTCGAGGATGCCGTCCATTCGCTCAATGGTTACGCCCGCCATGCCGAGCTGGAGCCGCAGCGCCTGGCTGAACTCGACGAGCGCCTGGCGCTCTGGGTCAGCCTGGCCCGTCGTTACAAACGCACGCCGGCCGAGCTGCCGGAGCTGCTCGCCGCATGGCGCGCAGAACTGCAAAAACTCGACGCGGCAGCCGACCTGGCCGGCCTGGAAAAAACCGAGCAAGCTGCCAAAACGTCCTATATGGAAGAAGCCCGCGCCGTCTCCAAGGCTCGGACCAAGGCCGCGCCGCTGCTGGCCAAAGCCATCACCCAGGCCATGCAGGGCCTGGGCATGCAAGGGGGCAAGTTCGAAGTCGCACTGTCCAAACTCGAACAGCCGGCGCAATACGGGCTGGAGCAGGCCGAGTTTCTGGTGGCCGGCCACAGCGGCAGCACACCGAGGCCGGTCGGCAAGGTCGCCTCGGGCGGCGAGCTCTCGCGCATCGCGCTGGCAATTGCCGTGACGACCAGCCAGCTCGGCCAGGCGCAAACCCTGATTTTTGACGAGGTCGACTCCGGCGTCGGCGGCGCCGTCGCGGAGACCGTGGGCCGTCTGATGAAGCAGCTCGGCAAGGACCGCCAGGTCATGGCTGTCACCCACCTGCCCCAGGTTGCAGCCTGCGCCGACCAGCACCTGATGGTGGCCAAACGTACCGACAAAGGCCAGACCGCCAGCACCGTCGAGCCCGTCCACGGCGAACAACGTGTCGCCGAAGTCGCACGCATGCTGGGCGGTGAAAAACTGTCCGGCACCACGCTGGCCCATGCCAAGGAAATGCTGGGCCAATGAACACTGCCGACGCCGCTTCCCCCCTGCTCGACATGGTGTTGATCACCGGCATGTCAGGCTCGGGCAAGTCGGTCGCGCTGCACGCGCTGGAAGACGCCGGCTACTACTGCGTGGACAACCTGCCGCCGGAGCTGTTGCTGTCTTTTGTGGCGCTTGAAAAGCAGCATGGCGCGAGCAAGGTGGCCATTGCCATGGATGTGCGCAGCGCTGTCTCGCTGCCGCTGGTGCCGCAGCAGCTCCGGCAGATGCAGGAGCAAGGTGTGGCGGTGCAATCGGTGTTTCTCGACGCCAGCACGGACACGCTGGTGCGCCGCTTCTCGGAAACGCGGCGCCTGCACCCGCTGTCGCGCCGCGATGCCTCGGACCAGCAACGCGCGCTGGTCGATGCCATCAACGAAGAACGCGAACTGCTGGGCGAACTGCGCGAACACGCCCATGTGATCGACACCAGCATGATCCGCTCGTCGCAGTTGCAGGGCTATGTGAAGGCGCTGATCTCCTCGCCCGCTGCCCAACTGACCCTGGTGTTTCAGTCCTTTGCCTTCAAGCGCGGCGTGCCGGTGGATGCCGACTATGTGTTCGATGTGCGCATGCTGCCCAATCCGCACTACGAGTCCGGCCTGCGCCACCTCACTGGCAAGGACAGCGAGGTCGTGAACTATCTTCAGGCGCATGCCGAGGTGGACGACATGTTCCGCCACATCGAGCAGTTCATCGCGCACTGGCTGCAGGCGCTGGTGCGTGACCACCGCAGTTATGTGACGGTGGCCATCGGCTGTACCGGCGGCCAGCATCGCTCGGTCTACCTGGTCGAGCGGCTGGCAAAGGCGTTCAGTGCGAACTGGGTCACCCTCAAGCGCCACCGCGAGCTTGATGCAGCGCCCCACAAACCTTGAATTTGCTCCTGATTTGATAGCTGCTTACGCCCATTTTATATGGGCTAGAGGCCAAATCCTCTTATAAGCTGGCCGTATCAGGCGAGCAGCTTGCGAATCGGCGCCGGCAGGCCGAGTACGGTCCAGTCCTCGCGCCCAAACCAGGCGCCGTCCCCTGGAAGCTGCAGCGCTTGGGCCTGACGAACCGACAGGGCCAGGCGCATCGGCGACAAACGCAAATCCTTGTGCGTCAACACATGCACAAAGGGTGCAAGGGCCTGCAGATTGCCCTGCAGCGTTGCCGGCAAGGCGGCGAGCAACTCGTCCTCGCTGGCAAACACCGGAAAACAATACAAGCCGCCCCAGATGCCACTTGTGGGTCGGCGCTCCAGCCAGACGGCGCCGTCCGGTCGTTCGGCCCACAGCAGGCTCAGCGACAGCGCGCTGCGCTTGAGCTTGCGGGTCTTGACCGGGAAACTCTCGGGCGCGCCGCTGGCCAGCCCCAGGCACAGAGTCTGCACCGGACACAACAGGCAGGAGGGCTGGCGGCTGGTGCAGATGGTCGCGCCCAGGTCCATGATGCCCTGGGTGTAACGCGGCATGTCCTCCAGCAGCTTGCGGCGCGGCAGCATTTCGGTCGCGATGCCCAGCAGCGCGCGCTCCTGCGCGCTCGACGCGAGGTCGCCGGAAAACGCGGTCAACCGTGTCAGCACCCGCTTGACGTTGCCGTCGAGAATGGCCACACGTTCCGAAAAACAAAAAGAAGCAATCGCTGCGGCTGTCGAAGGCCCAATGCCCGGCAGGCTTTGCAGCAGCTCCGCCGTCTGCGGAAACTGCCCGCCATGCAAACGCAGCACGTCCTGCGCGCAGCGGTGCAGGTTGCGGGCCCGGCTGTAGTAACCGAGTCCGCTCCACAGGCCCAGCACCTCGTCCGCCTTGGCTGCAGCCAGGTCGGCCACCGTGGGAAAGCGCTGCAGAAAACGCGTGTAGTAGTCCAGCACCGTCGCCACCTGGGTTTGCTGCAGCATGATCTCGGACAACCAGACGCGGTAGGGGTCACGCGTGTTCTGCCAGGGCAGGCTGTGGCGGCCATGGCTTTTTTGCCAGCGCACCAGCTGGCTCGAAAAAGCAGGTGCCAGCGCAGCAGTCACGCCGGCCGGATCAGGCATGTCGGCCAAGGCGGTTTTTCCGGAAGAAAGCGAGGACGGGCCAGGGCGGCGCGTGCGGGTCAGCGCCATCGCGCGCGGCCTCAGGCGGCTTGGCTCAAAGGCGCAGCTTCGGTGTCCGGCGCAGGGTCGTGCCGACTGACGGGCGCGCTGGTCAGTTGCGCCGTCAATTCGTCGAGCTTGCCGTCCAGCTCGTTGATTTCACGCTCGTGGCGATCAATTTCGTCGATGCGTTCATCCAGGCCGGTGGCCGCCTGCTGGATGCGTTCTATCGCCTCGATGCGGCGGCCGAAATTTTTACGCCGCTCCTTCAACTGGGCATCAAGCTGCGATGCCGCCGACTTGTTCCAGAGTTCGACTTCGCCCAGCGCGGTTTCATACACCACGCGCAAGCGCGTTGCCAGCGCACGCACCAAACGCTCGGAAAACTCCGGCTGCGCCAGCTTGAGGATGTTGGCAACGCCCAGGTACTGCAAATGGCTGCGTTCGATCTGCTCCAGATCGGCCAGGAAGCGGGACATCTCCGGCTCTTTGGGTGCTTGCAGCGAAAACCCGAACTCGGCATTGAGCTGCTTGAAAGAGCCCGCCAGCATGTTCTGGATCTCGGCACTGGTGCGCTGGGCGTTTTTCAGACTCTCGTGCAAGCGCCCAAAGGTCTGCCCATAGGCCTTTTTGACACCCAGCTTGATGCCGGGCTGCTTGAGCATTTCAGTCAATTGCGCCAGCTCGGACTTCAGCGTGGGTGTGCCCAGCAGCGTAAACACTTCCCGGAGCAGCTTCAGGTGAATCGAGCGCACCGCCTGGATCTTGGCGCCGCTGGTATTGAACTCGACCTGCTCTTGCTCGATGCGCGAGCGCATGTGTTTGATGACCGATGTATTTTTGCCGCGCAGGCCACGCAACTCGATCATCTGCTCGGCCAGGTCGCGCCGGCGAATATGGATGACGCGGCCGGCTTCGGCACGCAACTCGGTGATACCACCGGTGACGGCGGAACGCAGGATTTTCTGCCGCTGCCCCATCACGCCTTGCGCCAGCGCCAGCTCCAGACCCGGCAGGCAGCTCGCCTGCAGCAGCTTGTCGTCAGCGGTGACTTTGGCGACCAGTCCTTTCTGGGCGGAGACGGGAATCACCTGGGACACCGGCAAACCGAGGATGTCGGCCGAGGTGGCGCGCTGCCGGTCTATCTGTGCCTGAATCTGCGCGGGTGTGCTCAGCGCATCCCACAAGGTGTCGATTTTGTTGAGCACCACCAGGCGGGCGTCGTTGTCGTCGCCATCGGTGACCAGGTGTTCGCGCCAGATGGCCAGGTCGGACTTGGTGACACCGGTGTCGGCCGCGAGGATAAACACCACCGCATGCGCCTGCGGAATCAGGCTCACCGTCAGTTCCGGCTCCGCGCCTATCGCGTTGAGGCCAGGGGTGTCGAGAATGACCAGGCCCTGCTTGAGCAGCGGATGGGCGATGTTGATCAAGGCATGGCGCCACTTGGGCACCTCGACCATGCCTTGTGCATCGATGCGCGGATTGTCCTCGGGCGCGTCGTCATGCCAGAAGCCCAGCGCGCGGGCTTCGTCACGGCTGACATGGCGAACCTCAGCCACTTTCTCCAGAGCCTGCGCAAGCTGCACGGGGTCGTTCACATCCAGGTCCACGCGCGTCCATTTTTCGGGAACCGCGCGCCACTCCATCAGCGCCTGGGGCTTGAGCCGGGTTTCGATAGGCAGCAGGCGCAGGCAGGGCGGAACCTCCGCGTCGTAGCCCAGCTCGGTCGGGCACATGGTGGTGCGGCCGGCACTGGCCGGCATGATGCGCCTGCCGTAACCGGCAAAAAAGATGGCATTGATCAGCTCGGACTTGCCGCGCGAAAACTCGGCGACAAAAGCCACCATGA
>JAZKIE010000399.1:0-3933 GCA_040385025.1 Pseudomonadota bacterium
AAAGTCCATAGGTTTCTGCAGTTAGGGGCGAGGGCCCGGATCAGGGCTCGTAGCTGGGTGTCGCGGCATAAGACTCCAGCTTGCACTGCTGCAGGCTGTCGCGGTCTTCGACTTCATCGGGCCGCAGGCGCCCGAGAATGCGGAACAGGTCGTCGGCTTCCTTGGGATAGGAGTTGTACGAGGCCATGTAAATGTTCTGCTGCAATTGATGGGTGAGGGGGTTCATGTAGGCGTCCTCATGCTGCATGCGCTGGATCGCCGGCACTTTCAGGTTCTCCAGTTCGCGGATGATCTTCAGGTTGCCGGTCGAGCCGGCTCGCTCGATGGCACGAAAAAGCTCATGCGTGGCCACATAGCCGTTGTAAAAAACATTGCCAGGCACCTTGATGCGGTAGCCTGGGTTGGCCCGCTGGTAACGCGCCACAAACTCCTTCACGCCTGGCAGGCCCAGCCCCCAGTACCAGGTGGTGCCAAAAATCCCGAACATCGCTTCCCGCCCCAGCCCATACACATCGGGCCAGTCGGCCTGATTGTTGATCCAGCCAAAGCTGCGGTCCAGTCCCGCCTGACGCACCTGGGACCGCAAGACCTTGAGGTCTTCGCCGCCGACGGCCGTGGCAATCACACCGGGTTTGAGCTTCTGGATTTTTTGCAGCTGTACAGAAAAGTCCTTGGTGTTCTGCGGCACCAGCAGCTCTTCAACAATCCTGCCGCCATTGCTTTCCACGATGTTGCGAATGCCCCGCGCTGTGTTGTGGCCCCAGAGGTAATCGCTGGTCAGCAACAGCCAGTCGCGGCCAAAGCCGGTCATGGCGCCCTTGACCACCGATGTCGAGAAGTTGGTGCCGTTGCCATCCCAGACGAACTTGGTCCGGTGGCAGTCCTTGCCCGCCTCCGTCGGCGAGCTCGAGTTGGTGTTGAAATAAATGCAGCCGTGTTTCTGCGCCACCTGCGAGATGGCATTGGCAGCGCCTGAATGCACACCACCGATCATGAAGGCCACCTCCCGCTCGGCCAGCATGCGCTGCGCCACTGCCGCCGCCTTGGGGCCATCGCCACAGGTGTCGGCGTGCACGGTGTCAACACGCCGGCCGAGCACGCCGCCACGTTCGTTGACCTCGGCAATCGCCATGAGGATGCCACGCTGCTCGTCCTGCCCACTGGCCCCGTACTGCCCGGTGTCGTCGGTGGTCAAGCCGATCAGCAGCGGCTTGCTCGTGGCTGCCCTGGACCAGGCATGCTGCACCGTCCAGGGGCCGAAACACCCCATTGCGAGCGCGCCGGCGCCGCGCAGAAGCTGGCGCCGCTGGCGCTGAACCGGCGTCGCATGGGCAGCGCTGCGCTGGGGCAGAACCCCGGCTTTCTCGGTGGTGAGCATGGTGAGGCCTAGGCTTCGTAACTCGGCGTGGCTTCGTAACTCTCGAGCTTGCAGGCGCCCGGCGCACTGGTGTCCTGAACATCCCTGGGGTCGGCCTGCGTCAGGATCTTGAAGATGTCGTCTTTTTCTGCCGGCGCCTCGTTGTAACTGGCCATGTAAATGGTTTGCTGGCACTGATGGGTGACCGGGTCCATCCACGCGTCGTAGTGCTGCAGGCGGTCCACGGCGCTCATCTTGCGGCCCTCCAGCTTCTTGATGACAGCGATGTTATTGGTGGTGCCGGCTTCTTCGACACAGCGCAGCAGTTCACGCGTGGCCATATAGCCGTTGTGATACACATTGCCGGGCACACGAATGGCCATGCCCGGGAACTGCTTTTGGTAAGCCGCCACAAACTCTTTCACGCCCGGCAGGTTGAGCTTCCAGTACCAGGTGGTGCCAAACACGCCAAAGATGGCGTCGGGGCCCAAGCCATACACGTCCGGCCAGTCCTGCTGGTTGTTGATCCAGGCCATGGTCTGGTTCATCTTGAGCTGCACCACCTGCTGGCGCAGCGCCTTGATGTCGTCGCCGCCGACCGCAGTGGCCACCACATGCGGTTTGAGCTGCTGCAGTTTGAGCAGGTAAGCGGAAAAGTCACGGGTGTTTTGCGGCACCAGCAGCTCTTCGACAACCCGCCCGCCGTTGGCTTCAACAATAGCCCGCGTGGCCTTGGAGGTGGTGTGGCCCCACACATAGTCGTTGGTCAGCAGCACCCAGTTGCGGCCGCTGGCCTTGATGGCGTTTTTGACCGTGGCGTTGGAAAAATTTGTGCCATTGCCATCCCACACAAACTTGGTCCGGTGACAGTCCTTGCCGGCCTCGGTCGGCGAACTGGAGTTGGTGTTGAGGAAGATGGTGCCGTATTTCTGTGCCACCTGCGAAATCGCGTTGGACACGCCGGAATGCACCGCACCGATCAGGAAAGCCGCCTCATTGCGCGTGATCATGCGTTCGGCCACGCGTGAACCCGTGGCCGGCGTGGTCTCGGTGTCGATGTGGATGGCTTCGATGCGGCGACCCAGCACGCCCCCCTTGTCGTTGAACTCCTTGATGGCCATCATGGCGCCCAGGCGCTCTTCCGTGCCCGACGCCGCGTACTGCCCGGAGGCGTCCATGGTCAGGCCGATGGTCAGGGGTTTCTTCTGGCCCGTTTGCGCCCAGGCGTGGTTGTGTTTCCAGGGGCCCATGAACGGTGCCGCGCCGTACAGGCCGGCGCCCACAAGGGCAAGGCTGGACTTTTTCAAGAGGTCGCGGCGTGACGCCGACCGGATGTCCTGAGCCGGCTCAGGAAGGGGGTTCTTTTTGCTGTCGCTCATGGTTTGTCTCCTGCAGTGGTTGGGGTGGTGATTAACGGGGAACGATCTTCACGTCGTTGAGTTTTTCCTGGGCTTCGAAAAGGGAGGCGATCAGCTTGTCGCCAAAACCGGCGTTGCTGGCCTGGATCAGGCTTTGGTGCGCGGCTTCGCCCATGAAGCTGGTCACTGGCAGCATTTCTGCGAGGTGGGTGTAATAACGCAGGTCTTTCTGTGCGTTGGCAATGCCGAACTTGAAGCCGGTGACGTCGCCTTCCTTGAGCGTTTTGGTCGCCATCATCTGGAAGATGCCGCAGTTCACGCCGCCGGCTGAAATCACGTCATACAGCTTGTTCAGGTCCAGCCCGCTTTTCGCGGCAACCGCAAACGCCTCGGCGATCGACGCCGCAAAACTCATGGCCATCATGTTGTTGACGAGCTTGAGCACATGGCCGTGGCCGGGCGGGCCGACATGGAATATGTTTTCGCAAAAGGCCTTGAGCACCGGCTCTACCCGTCTGAAGTCTTCCGGCTCTGCGCCCACCATGGTGTTGAGCCGGCCTTCCTCGGCTTCCTTGGGCGTGCGCGCCAGCGGCGCGTCGACCAGCTTGATGCCCTGGGCGGCAAGGTCATTGCGAATGCGGGTGCTTGATGCGGGTTCGGCGGTGGAGGTGTCCACCACAATCAGCCCCTTGCGCCCGCACGCCAGCAGGCCGTCCTTGCCATAGATGATGTCCTCGACCTGCGGAGAACCTGTGACGCAGATGAAGACGATGTCGGACGCCTGGGCGCAAGCCGCGTTGGTGCTGGCCTCGCTGGCGCCGGCCGCGATCAGGTCCGCCAGATTGTCGCGGTTGCGGTTGACCTTGAAGGTCAGCGCAAAGCCCTTGGCCAGCAGATTTTTGGCCATGCCGTGACCCATCATGCCGATGCCGATAAATCCAATTTTTTCTGTCATGTCTGTTTTCCTTGTCCAGTTAATCAGCCAACGGTCTCTGCAGCACCGGCCCGTGCGTCATCCCACAGCCGGATCAGCCGCGCATAACGCTGCGCAATGTCCTCGATGACTTGCGCATCACTCAGACGTCCCTCGAACCAGCCCGACGCAGCGTCGGCAAAGATGGAGCGGCCCACCGCGAAGCCGCGGCAGATCGCGTGCGGCGCGGCAATGCGAAAGCTCTGGTCCAGGCGGTCTTCGCTGGCCTCCAGCCCGAGCAGCAA
>JAZKIE010000400.1:0-3277 GCA_040385025.1 Pseudomonadota bacterium
ATGCCAGCATGAGGCCGGCCATGCCAGCGATGCATTGCTTCATCAAAGTCATAAAAATCTCCAAAAAAGAACGGTCGTTCGTTTGTGTGCCATTGTCGAGTTTGGGTAAAACCGCAGCAAGAGGGTTTTCGAGCATGTGCCATTTTGTTGCCCCGCGATGGAGCCGGCCGGCGGATAAGCCGCCAGGCTCTTTGCTACACTTTGCGCTCATGTTCATTCATCGCATCATCCAAACAGGTAGCAGCTACCGGGGAGCCTGGCCCTGGCGGGCCTGACTTCGTCGCTTCATGAGGCCGCGCGGCCTCAGGCTTCAGATGTTTGATGCGCCCGTGCCTGCTGCACGGGCATCCCGGCCCCGCACACGGGCCCCGTGAATGAGGGTGACAGCGCCAGAGCGTGCTTGCCACCTGTAAAAGGACACCACCGTGATCACTGAACTTGAATTCAAAAGCCTTGCCTTGCAGGGCTACAACCGCATTCCGCTGATGGCGGAAGCTTTTGCGGATCTCGAAACCCCGCTGTCGCTTTACCTCAAACTGGCGCACTCCAGGGACGGCGGCAAATTCAGCTTTTTGCTGGAGTCCGTGGTTGGCGGCGAGCGTTTCGGCCGCTACAGCTTCATCGGCTTGCCGGCGCGTACCCTGGTGCGCACCAGCGGTTTTGGTCCCGACGTGCTGACTGAAGTGGTCCGCGATGGCCAGGTCATCGAAACCTCCAGGGCCAACCCGCTCGACTTCATCAGCGACTACCAGAAGCGTTTCAAGGTCGCGCTGCGGCCGGGCCTGCCGCGCTTTTGCGGCGGGCTGGCCGGTTACTTTGGCTACGACACCGTGCGCTACATCGAGAAAAAACTCGAGGCCTCCTGCCCGCCCGACACGCTGGGCTGTCCCGACATCATGCTGCTGCAGTGCGAAGAACTGGCAGTGATTGACAACCTCTCGGGCAAGCTCTATTTGATCGTTTATGCCGACCCGGCGCTGCCGGAAGCCTATGCAAATGCCAAAAAGCGCGTGCGCGAACTGAAGGAGCAGCTCAAGTACTCGGTCAGTGCGCCGGTGGTCAAGCCGACCCAGGGTTACCCGGCGGAGCGTGATTTTGCCAAGGCCGACTACCTCGCGGCCGTGGAGCGCGCCAAGCGGCTGATCGAAGCCGGCGACTTCATGCAGGTCCAGGTCGGCCAGCGCATCAAGAAGCGTTACACCGAGTCGCCACTGTCGCTGTACCGGGCGCTGCGTTCGCTGAACCCGTCTCCTTACATGTATTACTACCATTTTGGCGACTTCCACGTGGTGGGCGCATCGCCGGAAATCCTGGTGCGCCAGGAAAAAGTGGAAGAGGGGCAAAAAATCACCGTCCGCCCGCTGGCCGGCACGCGCCCCCGGGCCTCGTCGCCGGAAGCCGATGCAGCCATCGAACAGGAACTGATCAACGATCCGAAAGAACGCGCCGAACATGTCATGCTGATCGACCTGGCGCGCAACGACATCGGTCGCATTGCCAAAACCGGCACGGTCAAGGTCACCGAGGCCTTTGCGGTCGAGCGTTACAGCCATGTGATGCACATCGTCAGCAATGTCGAAGGCATCCTGCTTGATGGCATGACCAACATGGACGTGCTCAGGGCAAGCTTCCCGGCCGGTACCCTGACCGGCGCGCCCAAGGTGCACGCGATGGAGCTGATCGACCAGTTGGAGCCCACCAAGCGTGGTCTTTATGGTGGCGCCTGCGGTTACCTCAGTTATGCGGGTGACATGGATGTGGCGATCGCCATCCGCACCGGCGTCATCAAGGACCAGATGCTCTACGTGCAGGCGGCGGCGGGTGTGGTGGCCGATTCGGTGGCCGAGCTCGAATGGAAAGAGACCGAGGCCAAGGCCCGCGCGCTGCTGCGTGCCTCCGAGCTGGTCGAAGAAGGCCTGGAATAAGGAGCGGATCATGAAATTACTGATGATCGACAACTACGACTCCTTCACCTACAACATCGTCCAGTATTTTGGCGAGCTGGGCGCCCAGGTGGAAGTTTTTCGCAACGACGAAATCACGCTCGAAGGCATCGCAGAACGCGCGCCGGACCGGCTGGTGGTCTCGCCCGGCCCCTGCTCACCCGCGGAAGCCGGCATCTCGGTCGCCGCCATTCAGCACTTTGCCGGCAAGCTGCCGATTCTGGGCGTCTGCCTGGGCCACCAGGCGGTGGGCGCGGCCTTCGGCGGCAAGATTATCCGCGCCCAGCAACTGATGCACGGCAAGACCAGTGTGATCAGCACCACGCAGCAGGGCGTCTTCGCCGATCTGCCGGCACAGTTCACGGTGAACCGCTACCACTCGCTGGCGATTGAAAAATCGTCCTGCCCCGCTGATCTGGCGGTAACGGCCTGGACCGACGACGGCGAGATCATGGGCGTGCGCCACACCTCGCTGGCGATCCAGGGCGTGCAGTTTCATCCGGAATCCATCCTGACCGAACATGGTCATGCGATGCTGAAAAACTTTCTGGAGCAGCGCTGATGACCGGCGTCGAGAACCTTGGGCTGTTCATTGCTGCGGGCATCCTGCTGAACCTGACGCCGGGCCCGGACGTGCTGTACATCGTGACGCACGCGCTGCGCCGTGGCGCGCGTGCCGGCATGGTGGCAGCGCTGGGCATCACGGCCGGCTGTTTTGTGCACATCGCGGCAGCGGCGCTGGGCGTCAGTGCGCTGATGGCCGCATCCAGCACGGCTTTCACCGTGCTCAAGTGGGCCGGTGCGGCCTACCTGGTGTATGTCGGCGTGCGGCTGCTGACCAGCAAGTCGACCGGATTTGCTATTGATTCAGGAGCTGTTGACGCTCGTCCTGTAAGGGCAGAAGGCCTGAAGGGCATATTTTTTCAGGGTTTCTGGACGAATGTGCTCAATCCCAAGGTGGCACTGTTTTTTCTGGCCTTTGTGCCGCAGTTCATCACTCCGGGTGTAGAGAACAAGGCGGTGGTGTTTTTGTTGCTGGGGCTGCTGTTCAACCTCAATGGGCTGTTCGTCAACATCGCTTGGGCGCTGGCGGCTGCCTGGCTCGCGCGCCGGGTGCATGCCGTGCAGCGCAGCATGTTCTGGCTGGACCGCGCCGCCGGCGCCCTGTTCATGGGATTTGGCCTGAAGTTGGCCCTGTCCGACAATCCTTCCTCCTGACACCCGATCCACAAGACAAGAAGCGAGCACGACCATGCCCCTGACCAACAAGATCACCCCGCAGGAAGCGCTGCAGCGCACCATCGAACACCGCGAAATCTTCCACGACGAGATGC
>JAZKIE010000401.1:0-1892 GCA_040385025.1 Pseudomonadota bacterium
GTCATGGTTTCGTAGCCCATCTCGGCGACGGCTCGGGCCAGCGGTTCGGCCAGCGAAAGATTGGAAAATGAAGATGTCATAAAAAGAACTCGGCTGACTCAGCGGTTGTGTGTAGCGGGGTGGCGCGCGAACCGGGGCGGGAAGCCGGGGCACGTCTGGAGCCAACAGCTGAGCCATCGGCAAAAAAGGGAGTGCCGCAGACCGCCGGATTGCGATGGTCGATCGCAGGGTGTGTGCAGAACTTCCTCAAGCCCCTATTGTCGCACTTTGGGCAAAAATACCCGCCAAATGCCCGGCAAGCCCTGGCGGGCCTGCTGGCAGGGCCGGGACCAGGCCTCGGCCAGCGCCCATTTGCTATCTATTTGATAGCTGCTTACGCGCATCTGATATGGGCTGGAGCCCGATTTCTTATAAATTTCGGGCACTGAAGGTGTCACAGGCCTTGACGCTGCCCTGTTGCAAGCCGTTGTTGAACCAGCGCGCCCGCTGGGCACTGGTGCCATGGGTAAAGCTTTCCGGCACGACCTTGCCGCCGCCGCCCTGCAGCGCGTCGTCGCCGATTTTTGCCGCCGCGTTCATGGCTTCCTCGACATCGCCCTGCTCCAGGATGGCGCGGGCGCGCTGCGCATGGTTGGCCCAGACACCGGCAAAACAGTCGGCCTGCAGTTCGAGCCTGACGCTCATGGCGTTGTATTCCACCTTGCTGACCCGCCCGCGCATCTGGTCCATCTTGCCGGTGATGCCCAGCAGGTTTTGTACATGGTGGCCGACCTCGTGCGCAATCACATAGGCCTGGGCAAAGTCGCCGGGCGCGCCCAGCCTTTTCTGCAGGGTTTCGTAAAAACCGAGGTCGATATAAACCTTCTGGTCGGCCGGGCAGTAAAACGGCCCCATCGCCGCCTGGCCCTGGCCGCAGGCGGTCTGCGTGGCGCCGCGAAACAGCACCAGGGTCGGTTCCCGGTAAGCACCGCCGCCCTTGGCAAACACATCTTTCCAGACGTCTTCGGTATCGGCCAGCACGGTGGAAACAAAACCCGCCATGCGGTCGTCGGCAGGCGGGCGCTGGGCCGGGCCCTGCTGCACCTGCGCCGTGGGTGCGCCACCGCTGAGCAGGCTCAGGATGGTCATCGGGTTGATACCGAAGATCCAGCCACCGACCAGCGCCACCACGATGGTGCCTATGCCTATGCTGCGGCCGCCCAGCATGCCGCCCCCACCGAACCCCCCGGCGCTGCGGCGGTCGTCAACATTGTCGGACTGGCGGTTGCCTTCCCATTTCATATGTGGCTTTCAGTAGGTGTGAACGGGCTAGCGGGTGCCGGAAGCGACTTTACGTGAGCCGGCACGGCCGCAGGGGAACAATTTTCTGCTTCAAAATGTCTATCCATGATGACTTTATTTCCCCGCTTGCGTGTTTGGCTGGCTGTCTGTGTGGCGACCCTGCTCACAGCATGCGCCAGCCCCATCGTCACCCAGGTCAGCAATTTCAACCAGTGGCCGTCAGACGCGACCGGCAGCAGCTTCACCTTCATCAAGCCGCCGTCCAGCGCATCGCAGCCGCCCCCCGAGCTGGAACTGGCGACTTACCAGGCCTATGCGCAGCAGGAGCTCGAAAAACTGGGGCTGCGGCGGGCGCCGGCCGGGCAGACCCCGCGCCTGCTGGTGGAGCTCGGCTGGATCACCCAGCCGCAAGACCGCACCTACCGCCAACCGGTTTATGACGACCGGCTGGTGTTTTACCCGCCCTACCGCAATGCGGCCGGCCAGGTGTTTCCCGGTTACTGGGCGCCCAGCCGCTTTGGCCCGGCCTACCTCGGCGACCGGCTGGTGGCCTACACCGTGCAGTTCAACCAGATCAATCTGCGCATACTCGACAAGCAGGGCAGCCCGCC
>JAZKIE010000402.1:0-1495 GCA_040385025.1 Pseudomonadota bacterium
TCCGCAACAAGGCGCTGGACGCCTTGCGCGCCCGCACGCGCCGCCGCGAAAGCGAACTGCCTGCTTCAGGCGACGTGGACGAAGACGATGTTCAATCGGTCGGCAATCCGGCGCCCAGCGCCATGCAATTGTTTGAGCAGGCGACTCAGGCGCTGCATATCGAAGCCTGCATGAATGTACTGGACGGCAGCTACCGGCAAAGCCTGGCGCTGGCCTACTACCAGGGCCTGTCGCACACCGAGGTGGCTGCGCAAATGGGTGCACCGCTCGGCTCGGTGAAAGCCTGGATACGGCGCGGGCTGGAAAAGCTCAAGGCTTGCCTGGCCGCGCAGGGGGTGGTGACGTCATGAAATACACCCATCCCGAATTGCTTGAACAGCTGGCGTCGTCCTATGTACTGGGCACGCTGGCAGGCGGTGCCCGGCGCCGCTTTGAACGCTTGTTGCGCGACCGTGCCGATGTGCGTGGGCTGGTGACGCAATGGGAAACACGCCTGGGGCAACTGGCGGTGTCGGTACCCGTGCAACAGCCTTCGCCGCAATTGTGGAAAGCCATTGCGGCCCGAACCCAGCCCGAGGCCGCCGCGCCGTCTGCCGGATGGATGGGCTGGCTCAAGCCGGCGGGCTTCGGCTTCGGCGGCCTGGCTGCCGGCGTGATCGCCGCGAGCCTGTTGTTTGCCAGCGTCCCGGGCCTGTTCATCTCCAGCGACCAGGTCGCCATGCGTTCGGGCGAAAAACTGCCGCAGAGTTATGTCGGGCTGCTGACCGATGCCCAGGGTCATGGCAAGCTGCTGGTCAGCTCGCTGCGCCACGGCAAAACCATGACCGTCAAGGTCATCGGCCCCATCACCGCGCCAGCCAGCGGCACGCTGATGCTCTGGGCCGTGCCCGCCAGCGGCCCGGCCTTCGCGCTCGGCCCCGTTCCCCTGAGCGGCTCGGCGGTGTCCATGCTGCCGGACACCTCGGAAAAGCTGCTGTCCAGGGTCAGCAAGCTGGTGGTGACGCTGGAAACCAGCCCCGCGCCTGCCGCCCCGAGCGCCACGCTGGTGTTCAGCGGCAACTGTGCCAAGCTCTGGTGATGTTGCGGCTGCAACAATAAATTACGCGCTCCCTGCATCCGTTTTTCGGGTTCCGTCGTTTGTCTTGGGTGCTGGTCTACAGCGCACTTCCATCAACCGACATTTCAAGGAGCCCGACATGAGAACACTGAGCCTTCGCAACATCACCACCCTGCCTGTCCTGAGCCTGGTTTTGGCCGGCGC
Source organism: Pseudomonadota bacterium (assembly GCA_040385025.1). Lineage (GTDB taxonomy): Bacteria > Pseudomonadota > Gammaproteobacteria > Burkholderiales > Burkholderiaceae_C > Polaromonas. The sequence continues at coordinate 1,262 of JAZKIE010000402.1, forward strand.
CGCGCTGGCCGCCGATTTCCAGAGCACCCCTGCCGACAACGCCCGGATTGACGACTTCGCCACCGGCAAAAAAGCCATCGCGGACAAAAAATGGGCTGACGCGGTCGGCAGCTTCAGCAAGGTGGTCGCGCAGAACCCGAAAAATGCCGATGCGTACAACTACCTCGGTTACTCCAACCGCTGGCTGGGCAAGTACGACGAAGCTTTTGCCGCCTATGGCAAGGCGCTGGCGCT
>JAZKIE010000402.1:1595-2718 GCA_040385025.1 Pseudomonadota bacterium
CGAAACTTACATTGGAGTTTCCAGCACGGAGGTTCTCATGTCAGACCCTGTCAGCCACCCGCCCCGGCACATTTCACTGGCGCAAATTGAGCGTTTGAAAAACTGGCGTGTTGCACACCATAAGGACCAGCCGGTGGAATGTTATACGTGGGAAGGGGTGCTGACGCTCTGGATGATGGGCTGGGTGGGCTGGTTGCCGGCCTTCGCCTTCGAAGCGCCCTGGGCCTACCCACTGTGCCTGCTCGGCATATGGATGCCGGTGCTGTATGCCCGCTTGCGGGCACATGCCCATGCCACGCAGCGTCTCAGGTGTGACTGGCTTGATCTGGTGACCTGAGCGCATCTGGCTTACATTGGCGGGCATGAACCCACTGACCTGCTTTAGCCTCTCCACCACCGACCACATCGCCCACCTGGTGCTCAATCGCCCAGAAGCGATGAACACCATGCACCCGACCTTCTGGCGCGAGCTCGACGAGGTGCTGACCCGCATCAACACCGCCGGCGAGGCGCGGGTGCTGCTGATCTCCAGCACCGGCAAACATTTCAGCGCCGGCATGGCGCTGGACACTTTCGGCGGCGCCATCAGCATGGACGACCAGAGCCCCGAAGGCCGCGCCGCGATGTTCGACCTGCTGGCCGGCATGCAAGCCACTTTCACCAAGCTGGAGAGCCTGCGCATCCCGGTGATCGCAGCGATCCAGGGCGGCTGCATAGGCGGCGCGGTCGACATGGTCACGGCCTGCTGCATCCGTTACGCCACGCTTGACACCTTTTTCTGCATCCAGGAAATCAATATCGGCATGGTCGCCGACGTCGGTACGCTGCAGCGCCTGCCCAAACTCGTGCCGCTGGCGGTGGTCAAGGAGTTGGCCTATACCGGCCGCCGACTTGGCGCGCAGAAGGCACTGGGCTACGGCCTGGTCAACGAAGTGTTTGAGTCAGCGGAGGCCATGCTGGGCGGCGCGTTGTTATGCGCCCAGGAGATCGCCAACAAGCCCCCGGTCGCGATCTGGGGCACCAAGCAGGCCATCCACTACACGCGTGACCACTCGGTCGACGACGCGCTCAAACAAATGGGCTGGCTGCAGGGCGCGATCTGGAGCAACCAGCATGTGCGCGA
>JAZKIE010000403.1:0-4271 GCA_040385025.1 Pseudomonadota bacterium
GTCATGGTTGGATGTCACTGTCCTGTGAGTTTCTGAAATCGGGCTGGCCGGTTGGGTGCTGGCCCGGATAGCTCCGCGAATGTCCCCCGCGTGACCTGTGGTCACTGCTCCTCCTTGATTTCGCTGCGCTACCCACCCCAGCCTCCCAGGCTGGGCGCTGGCTTAGCGTACGCGGCCCGACAACGCCCATGTCGGTGCGACGTTCGGCGCAGCGGCATCAAGGAGGAGGCTGCAGGCCGGAGGACAGCCGCGTAGCTGAGCGCCGCGTCGGTTTGATTTTCGCGCTTGGCTGGCATCACCGTCCGACCTGTCAGTAAAACATCTTCGGCAGCCACAGCACCAGCTTGGGGAAATAAGTGATGATGGCCAGCGAGCCGAGCAGGGGCACCAGCCACGGCAGGATGGCCATGGTGGTCCGCTCGACCGACAGCTTGGCCACCCTTGCCAGCACAAACAGCACCATGCCCATCGGCGGATGCAGCAGCCCTATCATGAGGTTCAGCACCATCACCAGGCCGAAATGGACGGGGTCGATGCCGAGCTGCTGAACAATCGGCATCAGGATAGGGACCAGGATGGTGATGGCCGCCGTGGGCTCCAGGAAGCAGCCGACAAACAGCATCAGCAGGTTGGCCAGCAGGAGGAACACCCAGGGCTCCTTGGTGAAGCCCAGCACCCACTCCGCGATCGCCGCCGTCACGCCGGTGGCGGTCAACATCCAGCCGAAGATGCTGGCGGCCGCGACGATGAACAGCACCGTTGCCGTGGTTTCCACCGTGTCCAGCGAGACCTTGATGAACGATTTCCAGTTCAAGGTGCGGTACCAGGCGAATCCCAGCACCATGGCCCACAGGCAGGCGGCAATCGCGCCTTCGGTGGGTGTGAAGATGCCGGTGGTCATGCCGCCAATCAGCAGCACTGGGGTCATGATGGGCAGCACCGCTTGGAACTTGAAGAATTTGTCGGCTGCGAACAGGGCGATCAGCCCGGCGAACACCGTGATCTGCGCCGGGAACCCGGCCTTGACGATCAGCAACCACAACATCAGCGGCCAGCCGGCAACAACCAGGGTCTCCGCCAGGGCCTTGATCACGCGCGGCCATTCGAACTTGACGTCGGCGCCCCAGCCGTTTTTGTGGGCGAAGTAGGCCACCGTGAGCATCATCAGCAGCGCCATCAGCAGGCCCGGCAGGATGCCGGCCAGGAACAGTGCACCCACACTGACGTTGGCCATCATGCCGTAGATCACGAAGGGCAGGCTGGGCGGGATGATGGGGCCGAGCGTGGCCGAAGCGGCCGTCACGCCAACCGCAAATTCCTTGCTGTAGCCGTGTTCGGTCATGGCCTTGATTTCGATGGTGCCCAGACCCGCCGCGTCGGCGATCGCCGTGCCGCTCATGCCGGCAAAAACCACCGAGCCGACCACGTTGACATGGCCCAGCCCGCCTTTCATCCAGCCGACCAGTGCCAGCGCATAGTTGTAGATGCGGTTGGTGATACCGGCGTTGTTCATCAGGTTGCCGGCGAGGATGAAGAAGGGCACGGCCAGCAAGGGGAAGCTGTCGATCCCGCTGACCATGCGGTGGATCACCACAAAGCCGGGCAGGTTGCCGGTCCACCAGATGTAGATCAGCGAGGAGCCCGCCATCGCGATGGCCACCGGGATGCCGCCGCTCATGAGCAGCAGGAAAATGATTTTCAGCATGTTGATTTGTTCCGCGGGTCTTGTTATTTGTCGTCCATCGAGGACTCGGGGCGCTCAAGCACGCTGTAGCCGCGCTTGCGGTGAAACAGCGCAATCTGCACGGAGCGAAAGGCCATGGCCGCGAAGCCCAGCAGGCAGACGCCGTAAACCCAGTTCATGGGCAAATCAATCATGGTCATGCGCGAGTTGCTGCCCAGCCTGATCATCATCATCACGGTCAGTACGGTGGCCGCCGCGAAAAAGCCGATGCGCATCAGGTCAACTGCCGTGGACATGGCGCGGCTCAATGTCCTGGGCATGAATTTGTAAAAGAAATCGACCTGGATGTGGTTGTTCTTGATCACGCCGATGGTGGCGCCGGTGAACACCGTCGCGATCAGCAAGTAGCGCGCGATTTCCTCGGTCCATGCGGCCGAATCGTTCAGCACATAACGCGTGAAGAACTGGTAGAACACGGTGGCGCCCAGGATCCAGAAAAATCCCAACGCCACCCAGCCTTCCAGTGTGGTGCCCGAGAGATCCACTACGTCGTCCTGTGCGTGAAACTCGCCATCTGCCCCCATCACGGGGGCCATGTCGTCAATGGTTTCTATCTTCATGTGAAAGTCCTGGAATGTGAAGGCGGACTGCCGCGCTTGCGGGCAGTCCGGTGGCCCTGTGACGGCTTACTTGATCGCGATGATCTTGTCCCAGTCCTTCTTGTCCAGCTTCATGGACTCAAAAGTGATCGCCTTGAGCACACGCTGCTGGAAGTCGGCGCGGTCCACGGTCACGACGTTGTTGCCCTTCTTTTTGAACTCCTCGACCAGCTCGCCTTCACGCTTACGGATGTCGTTGGTGGCGTTGACGGCGGCCTCCTGCGTCACGTCGGACAGGATTTTCTGTTCGGCCGGCGACAGCTTGCCCCACAGGCTGGGCGCAATAACCGTCAGCAGCGCGTCGGAGATGTGGCCGGTCAGGATGATGTTCTTCTGCACCTCGAAGAATTTTTTGGCCTCGATGGTGGGCAGCGGATTTTCCTGCGCATCGACGGTGCCGTTCTGCAGCGCCAGGTAGACCTCGGCAAAGGCGATCGGCGTCGGGTTCGCGCCGCAGGCGCGTGGCAGGGCGGTGTAGGCCGGGGAATCGGGCACACGCATCTTGATGCCCTTCATCTCGTCGCAGTTCTTGAACAGCTTGTTGCTGGTGGCGTGGCGGGCACCGTAGTAGGTCAGTGCGGTCACGGTGTTGCCGGTGGCCTTTTTGTAGCCCTCGGTCAGCTCCTTGAAGACATCGCTCTTGCCGTACTTGACCACGTGCTCGGCGTCGCGGAAGGTGAAGGGGTAGTAACTGACGGCAAGGCGCGGGTAGGAGTTGGAGGCAAACGAGGCGCCGGTCAGGATGATGTCCACCGTGCCCAGTTGCAGGCCCTGGTTGATGTCGCTTTCCTTGCCCAGGCTGGAGGCCGGAAAGACCTGGATTTCGTACTTGCCGTTGGTGCGTTTCTTGAATTCCTCGCCGGCCCAGACCGACCACTTGTGGTAGGGCTCCGAGGTTTCATACACGTGGGCCCACTTCAGTTTGGTCTGCGCATTTGCAATGCCGAAAGGGGCGATAGCCCCCGCCAGTATTGCGCAAGCAGCTATTGTTTTGAGAGCGAATTGTTTTCTTGTCAGTGCTTTCATGGTGTCTCCTCTTGGGTGGTTTTACTGGCTTCAAAGGGAAACGATGTACACGCCAGCCGTACATCGCGGTTCGTGGGTCATCCGGCCTTCGCCAGGCTGGCAAAAGGTTCCTTCAGTTGCCGCGCCTGCCGCCAGCTCACGCTGAAGCGGGTGTGCGAGTTGTCCATGTGGGCATGCATGGCCACCCGTGCAGCCGCGCCGTCGTGGTCGCGCACTGCCTGCAGGATGGCCTCGTGTTCACTAATGGCAGCGGTCCAGGACTCGAGATTTTCAAAATAGCCGCCCAGCCGCTCGAACAGCGGACCGCGCCGCGAGTCCCAGAAACGTTGCACGGTTTCGATCAGCACCACGTTGTCGCAGGACTCGACAATCGCCGTATGGAAGGCGCGATCGCCTTCGAGAGGCAACACCCCTCGGCCGGCGTCGTTTTTCATCATGTCCAGCGCCTTGACCATCGCGCTGACGTGTTTGCGTTTGGCCTGCAGCGCCGCGATCGAGGCGATTTCGCCTTCGACCACCCGGCGTGCACGTATCAGTTCCAGCGGCCCCCATTCGTCGGAGGCGATCTGCGGCCGGCTGGCGGCGGCAGCGGCGGCGTGGCTGCTGCGGTCCAACACATACACACCGGAACCGGTGCGCACCTCGACCCAGCCCTCGACTTCCATCGCAATCAGTGCTTCGCGCACCGACGGCCGGCTCACGCCCAGTTGCCGTGCGAGGTCGCGCTCGGCCGGAAGGCGTGTGCCCACCGCGAACTCGCCCGCCACAATCAGCGCGCGCAACTGCCCCGCAATCTGACGGTACAGGCGTTGGGGTTCGACGGTTTGCAGTGGCATGGATGGAGGCGGGGCAATTTAAGGGTTAGCCAGAATTGGACAAGTGGTAAGGCCAATTCATAATCC
>JAZKIE010000404.1:0-3065 GCA_040385025.1 Pseudomonadota bacterium
AGATTCCCTACGACATCCGCATGGGCGTCTGGGTCACGGTGGAAGCCGAGACCGACTACATCAAAAACTGCTTTGAAGAGTACAACGCCCACACCGACCCCAGCGGGCGCTACTTCACGCTGTACAAGCGCTGGCATTTGATCGGGCTAGAAGTCGGCGTGTCGGTCGCCAGCGTGGCACTGCGCGGCGAACCCACAGGCGTGGCGACCTGCTGGAATGCCGACGTGGTGGCCACCGCCAAACGCGACCTGAAACCCGGCGACATGCTGGACGGTGAAGGCGGTTACACCGTCTGGGGCAAGCTGCTGCCGGCCGACACCTCGATGAAAATGGGCGGCCTGCCGCTGGGCCTGGCACACAACGTCAAGGTGGTGCGCGCCGTCAAGAAGGGCCAGAGCCTGAGCTGGGCCGACGTCGCCATGGACACCGCCACTGCCGCGTACAAGGTGCGCCACGAGATGGAAAACATGTTCTCACCGGCCCTGAAGAAAGCTGCCTGACAGCCTTTCCCCCGCTGCGTGCCGCATGATGGTGGCAGCACCATTTCCCGGACCCCCATGAGCACCAGCCACACCATATCGACGCTTCGCATTGCCTTTCTGGGCACAGGCAGCATGGGGCTTCCCATGGCCAGGCGGCTTTGCGAAGCCGGCCACGCCCTGCAGGTGTGGAACCGCACGCCGGCCAAGGCCACCTCACTGACTGCGCTCGGTGCAGTGCTGCACACGCAGGCCACAGCCGCAGTGAAGAACGCCGACATCGTCGTCGGCATGCTGGAAAACGGCGCAGTGGTGGAAGACGTGTTGTTTGCGCAGGATGTGGCCGCCGCGATGAAACCGGGCGCACTGTTCATCGACATGGCCTCGATCAAGCCACGTGAAGCGCGCGACCATGCGGCGCGCCTGGGCGCCATGGGCATTGCCCACATCGACGCGCCGGTGTCGGGCGGCACCGGCGGCGCCGACCAGGGCACGCTGGTCATCATGGCCGGCGGCAAACCAGCGGAATTTGAACGCGCCCTGCCTGTCTTTCGCATCTTCGGGCGCGCAACACATGTCGGCTCACACGGCGCGGGGCAGCTCACCAAACTCGCGAACCAGATGATTGTCGGCATCACCATAGGCGCGGTGGCCGAAGCCTTGCTGTTTGCCGCCAAGGGCGGCGCCGACATGGCCAAAGTCAGGGAGGCCATCACCGGCGGTTTTGCCGACAGCCGCATTCTTCAGGTGCATGGCGAGCGCATGGTGGAGCGCGACTTTGCACCGCGCGCCCGCATGGCGATCCAGCTCAAGGACATGCGCAATGCGCTGGCGACGGCCGAGGAAATCGGCTTTGACGCACCTGTCACCAGCTTGTTCGAGCAGCTTTACGCCGACGGCATCAGCCATGGCCTGAGCGACCTCGACCACGCGGGCCTGTTTGTCGAACTGGCCAGCCGCAACGGCATGAACTGAAGGTCGATGTGCCCATAAAAAAAGCCCGCAAGCTGCGGGCTTTTTTGTTGCCGGCACGAATCAACGTGCGGGGCGGGTCGGACGCTTGTGAGCGTCGCGCGGAACAAACACCTTGCCTGCCGGCTTGGCAAACGCCGGTTTGCGGTCAGCAAAATCGCCGCGGGGCGCAGATGCAAAACCTTCCGAACGGCCGCCACCAAAACCACCGCGATCACCACCCCGGTCATCGCGCTGGGCGAAACCACCAGTGTTGCCGTTGCCGCCGCCGAAGCCACGGTCATCACGGCGCGGGCCACGGTCATTAAAACCGGAACGGTCTGCATAGTTGTTGCCCTGGGGCGCAGGACGGCCCTGGAAAGGGGCGCCGCCACGGTCGTCGCGGTTGCCGCCGAAACCACCGCGGTCACCGCCACGGTCGCCAAAGGCAGGCTTCTTGCCGGCATATCCACCGCCGGCGCCGCCACCGAAACCGCCCGAAGGCGCACGGTCGTTGCTGAAACGGCCACCACCACCGCCGCCGAAGCTGCGGGGGCCGCGGTCATTGCGGTCGCCGCCAAAATTGCCGCGTGGACGCTCAGAGGTCGGTGCAAAACGCTGTTGCGGCTCCAGACCGGCGATCACGCTGGGCTTGAGGTTTTGCTGGGTGTAGTGTTCGATGTCCTGGATCTTGCGGCGATCGCGGAACTCGGCAATCGTGATTGCCTTGCCTTCGCGGCCAGCACGGCCGGTACGGCCAATGCGGTGCACATAGTCTTCGGCTTTCATCGGCAGGCCGTAGTTGATCACGTGGGTGATGGTCGGAACATCCAGGCCACGGGCAGCGACGTCGGTCGCCACCAGGATCTGCACGCGGCCGTCACGGAAAGCCATCAGGCGGCGGTTGCGCAGGCCCTGGCCCAGGGCGCCATGCAGCGCCACGGCGCTGAAGCCTTCCTGCACCAGGTCGTTGGCCAGGCCGTCACATTCGACCTGGGTGCAGGCGAACACGATGGACTGGTTCATGGTGGTGTCGCGCAGCGAATGGTCCAGCAGCTTGCGCTTGTGGCTCATGTTGTCGGCCCACAGCAGCGACTGGGTGATGGACGCATGTTTTTCGTGCGGCGAGTCGATCTCGACACGCTGCGGCTGGCGCATCACGCGCGTGGCCAGTTGCATGATGCGCGGCGCAAAGGTGGCGCTGAACATCATGGTCTGCTTGCGCTCGATGGTGAGCTGGTTGACTTCGGTCAGGTCGTCGGCAAAGCCGAGGTCCAGCATGCGGTCGGCTTCGTCAACCACCAGGAACTGCACCTGGTCCAGCTTGATCTGCATGCTGCGCTGAAGGTCCAGCAGGCGGCCGGGCGTGGCCACCACGAGGTCGGCGTTTTGCAGCTTCGCGATTTGCAATTGGTAAGGAATGCCACCCACCACGTTGGCGATACGCAAGCCGCGGCAATGGCGGACCAAGTCAATCGCGTCGGCGCAAACTTGCTGGGCCAGTTCGCGGGTCGGGCACAGGATCAGGGCACCAGGTGTGGCGGCCTTGAAATTGCGCGCATTGGTCGGGTCCTTGCGCTTGGGTTTCTTCAAAGGCGGCTCGCCGCGGGCAACCGCTTCGGCGCTCAGGCGTTC
>JAZKIE010000405.1:0-1571 GCA_040385025.1 Pseudomonadota bacterium
TCATCGAGTAGGTGTCCATCATCCAGGCCATGATCTGCTCGTTGGTGTTCACGTCAGGCGCAGGGATGTCCTTGTTGGGGCCGATGATGATGCCGATCTCGCTGGTGTAACGGCGGGTCATGCGCTCCAGCTCACCGCGCGACAGCTTTTTCGGGTCGACGCGGATGCCGCCCTTGGCGCCGCCGTAGGGCACGTTGACGGCCGCGTTCTTGATCGACATCCAGGCCGACAGCGCCATCACTTCGGACAGCGTCACGTCCTGGTGAAAACGCACGCCGCCCTTGCCGGGACCGCGCGAGACGTTGTGCTGCACGCGGTAACCCTCGAAGTGCGCCACCGTGCCGTCGTCCATGTGGATGGGCACATCAACGATCAGGATGCGTTTGGGGCGCTTGAGCGTTTCGGCCCAGCGCGCCAGGTTGCCCAGGTGCGGGATCACCCGGTCCACCTGCTGCAGGTAGTTGCCCCAGGGACCAAGCTGGTCGGCCTGCAGGTAGGAGGGCAGGGGATGGGTGCCTGAGGCGGCGGCGGGGCTGGAAGCTGGTGACATGAAAAACTCCTGGTGAAGATTCGATGTCCCACAGCTTAGGCGCATGCCCCTGGGCTGTCCAAGGCCAGCTTGCTGCGTTTACATGCATTTAATGCATAACCTTGCCATCAAGGCTTGGCCTTGATGTAGCGGTATTCCTGGGTCAGCCCGCCGAAGCCATAGGCTTCGGCGCGCACGTCCTGCACGTAGATATAACTTTCCTCGTGTAGCGGCGCCAGCAGCTGGCCGAAGGCGGCGAAACATTCGGCGATGTACTGCGCTTTTTCATCCTTGGTGTTGGTGCCGTCCACCACCTTGATGTCGAAGTAAAAGCTGTTCTTGCCCTGGGCGGCGAGCGTGCTGCCCCCGACCACCCACTGCTCTTGCGGCAGATACGTCAGCGTGATGGCGGTGAGTTCGCGTTTTTTGCGCAGGATGCGTGTGGTGAGTTCCAGCAGGGCTTCGGAAATCGTGTGGGTGAGGGCCGCGCTGGCGGGCTGGCTGATCTTGACGTTGATGATGGGCATGATGGCTCCTTCTGAAATGGTTAGCTATGCAACTATTAGGGCTAAAAAAAGGACAAGCTCATTTGAGGGCTGAGCAGACGCCACGTACTTTGCTGACGGTGTCTGTGAAGTTCTCCTTTCCGATCTGGCGCTGGATGCGCTGGGTGACCTGTCCGCTGGCCGTGTTGAGGCCGGCGTGGATAGACTGCGCCGCCGGGGTGGGGAACACCGCCCAGTGGCGTGCGTCATGCGCCGCGTCGCGGCGTTCGACCAGGCCCAGGGCCTGCAAGCCATCGAGCAAGCGTGTGGCGGTCGGGCGCGCGATGGTCAGTTCCGTGGCCAGCTCGTGCTGGGACAGCCCGGGCTGCGCCAGCACCATGCGCAGCAGAAAGCCCTGCGGCGGCGTCAGGCCAAAAGGCTTGAAGGCGGCGGCCCACTCGCGTTCGACCAGACGCGCCAGCGCGGTGGTGTTGAAGTAGAGGCAGTGGTCGAACATGGCGCGATGATAGCGCTAATTGGTTAGCTATGCAACTAAT
>JAZKIE010000406.1:0-3765 GCA_040385025.1 Pseudomonadota bacterium
GTTATGGCGGAAGGCAGCAATTTTCATGAAGGACTTTCTTGTCTCGTGGCCCGGCTATGCGCACAGGCCGTTGGGAGGGATTAGGGATTGCGATGATGCCTAAAATTCAAGCGGATGTTAGCATGCAAACTACAAGCAAAGTCATCGTCCCGCCCAGCGCCAGACCCAAAAACAAGGAGACAAAACATGAAACGTCTATCCATGCTGCTCGCCAGTTTGCTGCTGTCCAGTGCCACCCTGGTGGCCGCGCAAAACGCCTGGCCCACACGCGCCATCACCATGATCGTGCCCTTCCCGCCGGGCGGCCTGGCCGACCTGGTGGCGCGCCCGGTGGCTGAAGCCATGTCGCGCGAACTGGGCCAGCCCGTCGTGATTGAAAACAAGGCCGGTGCCGGCGGCGGCATCGGCATGGGCCTGACCGCCAAGGCCAAGCCCGATGGCTACACGGTGGTGCTGGCCTTGTCCTCGCTGACCGTCATTCCCGAGGCCGATGCGGTGCTGGGGCGCGCGCCCATGTTTGCGCTGAACGACCTGCGGCCGATTGCACGCTTCACCGCCGACCCGACGGTGCTGGCGGTGCGCGCCGACTCGCCGTGGAAAACCGTCAAGGATTTTGTCGAGGACGCGAAGAAACGACCCGGCGCCATCAACTACGGCTCCTCGGGCAACTACGGCACCATGCATGTGCCCATGGAAATCCTGTCGCAAAACGCCGGCATCAAGATGACGCATGTGCCCTTTACCGGCGCCGGTCCGGCCGTGGTGGCGCTGCTGGGCGGGCAGATTGATGCGGTGTCTTCCGGACCCGCCACCGTGCTGCAGCACGTCAAGGCCGGCAAAATCCGTGTGCTGGGCCACTGGGGCACGGCACAACTCGGCGCCCTGCCCGATGCACCCAGCCTGAAAGATGCTGGCTACAACGCCGAATACGCGCAGTGGTCGGGGCTGTTTATTCCACGGGACACACCCGAGGCGATCGCGCAGCGCCTGCGCGCTGCCGCCAAGGTTGCCGCCCAGGACAGCAAGGTCAAGGAAGTCATCCTCAACGCCGGCAGCCCGGTGCTGTACCAGGACTCGCCTGATTTTGAAAAATACGTGCAGGCCGATTCACGGCGCATGATAGAAGTCGTCAAACGCATCGGAAAAGTAGAATAAAAATACCGGGGCCTGCGGGCTACGGTTCACTGGAGACAGCCATGGGTTTCAAACATGTCATCGCACTGGGCCTGGGCCTGGCCGCTGCGGCGCTGGGTGCACCGGCCCTGGCGCAGGCCTATCCCGCCAAGCCGGTCAAGATCATCGTTCCCTTTGCGGCGGGTGGCCCGGCCGACAACTATGCGCGTTTCATCGCGCAGCGCCTGCAGGAGGCGCTGGGCCAGTCCTTTGTGGTGGACAACCGGCCGGGCGGGGGCTCCATCATCGGCACCGATCTGGCGGCCAAATCGCCCGCCGACGGCTACACCCTCTTGATGATGTCGAACACACACACCGTCAACGAAACACTGATTCCCGCCAAGCCCTTCCAGCTGATGCGCGACTTTGTCGCGGTGGCGCCGGTGAACTACTCGGACCTGGTGCTGGTGGCGCATCCGGGGCTGCCGGCTGGCAACCTCAAGGAATTGCTGCAGCAGGCCAAAGCCAAACCTGGCAAGTTCAACTACGCCTCGTCCGGCCCCGGCACGCCCTACCACATGGCTGGCGAGCTGTTCAAAAGCATGGCCGGTGTGTATCTGGTGCACATCCCTTACCGGGGCAGCTCGGGCGCACGCACCGATGTGATTGGCGGGCAGGTGGATGTGATGTTCGACGCCGTCACCACCATGGCCGAACAGATCAAGGCCGGCAAGGTCAAGGCACTGGCCACCACCGGCCGCGCCCGCTCCGACGTGTTGCCCGACGTACCCACAATGAACGAAGCCGGCGTGCCCGGCTACGAGGCCACCATCTGGCTGGGCCTGATGGCACCGCGCGGCACGCCCAAAGCCGTGGTTGACCGTCTCAATGAAGCCGTGTCTAAAATTTCCAGCCAGCCTGATGTGAAACAGCTCTGGTCCAAACAGGGCGCCACGCCGATGGTGATGACGCCAGAAGCCTTTGACAAATACGCACGCGACGACATCGCCAAATGGTCGCGCGTGATCCAGACCGCCGGCATCAAGGCCGACTGAAAGCTCCCAGCCCATGACATCTCTCCATTTGCTCAGCGGCGGCGCCGCCAAAGGCCTGGTCACCGCCGTGCAGGACCGTTTTGCCGAACAGACCGGGATGGCGATTGAAGGCCAGTTCGACGCCGTCGGAAAAATGAAGGACCAATTGCTCGCAGGCGCACCCTGCGACCTTGTCATTCTGACCAGTGCGCTGATCACGCAACTGACCGAAAGCTGCGATGTGGCATCGGGCAGCGCACGTCCGCTGGGCCTCGTCAAAACCGGCATCGCCATGAAGGATGGCGCCAGCGTGCCACCGCTGGCCACGGTCGCGCAGCTCCGGCAGGCCCTGCTGGCGGCCGGCGCCATCTATTTTCCCGACCCGGTCAAAGCCACGGCCGGCATCCACTTCATGAAGGTCATGCGCCTGCTGGGTGTCGATACCGAGATGGCCGGACGCCTGCACCCGCACCCCAACGGCGCCGCCGCCATGCATGCGCTGGCGCAGTCCAGCGAGCCGAATGCCATCGGCTGCACGCAGGCCACCGAGATTATTTTTGCGCCCGGCGTGCAACTGGCAGCCAGCCTGCCGCATGAGTTCGAGCTGGCGACGGTGTACACCGCTGCGGTCAGCAGCCGCGCAGGGCAGCCACGCGCCGCCGCCGCGCTGATCGAGCTGCTCACCAGCGAAGAAGCCGCCGGGCTTCGCAGCGCCGGCGGCTTCGAGCCGCTTCCGGAGTAAGGCTAGTGCCTTACAGCAGCAGGGCGTTGACCCGCTTCACATAAGCCGCCGGGTCATCCGGCAGCCCCCCCTCGGCCAGCAAGGCCTGGTCGAACAGGATGTGGGCCAGATCGTCGAAGTGTTCGCTGCCTTCCAGCTTTTGGACCAGCGGGTGTTGGGCATTGATCTCCAGAATCGGTTTCACTTCGGGCGCGGCCTGGCCGGCCTGCTTGAGCATGCGGGCCAGTTGCGTGGACATGTCGCCGTCCTGCACCACCAGACAGGCCGGGGAATCCACCAGGCGCGTGGTGGCGCGTACATCGGTGGCCTTGTCCTTCAGCGCTTCCTTGAGCCGGTCCAGCATGGGCTTGAACTGGGTCTGCGCTTCTTCCGCAGCTTTCTTTTCGTCCTCGTCCTGCAGCTTGCCGAGATCGACCGCGCCTTTGGCCACCGATTGCAGCGGCGTGCCGTCAAACTCGTGCAGGTAATTCAGCGCCCACTCATCAACCCGGTCGGTCATGAGCAGTACCTCGATGCCCTTCTTGCGGAAAATTTCGAGTTGCGGGCTGTTTTTGCCGGCGGCCTGGGTGTCGGCCGTGATGTAGTAAATCGCGTCCTGACCTTCCTTCATGCGCGCCTTGTAATCGGCGAAACCGACGCTGGTGGTGTCGGTGGTCGAGCTGGCAAATCGCAGCAGCTTGGCCAGGCGCTCGCGGTTGGCAAAATCTTCGCCCAGGCCTTCCTTGAGCACGGCGCCGAACTCGGCGTAGAAGCTGGCGAATTTTTCCGGCTCCCTGGCAGCCAGGTCCTCAATCATGGACAGGACACGTTTGGTGCAACCTTCACGGATGGCCTTGACGGCGCGGCTTTCCTGCAGCAGCTCGCGTGAGACGTTGA
>JAZKIE010000407.1:0-3018 GCA_040385025.1 Pseudomonadota bacterium
GCCGACCTGTCGATTCACCGCATCGGCTCGACGCCGGACCGCGAAGTCAACTGGTAGGGCGGTGTAGCGCAGGAGCTGGAGATTCGCTCCTGAATTGATAGCTGCTGGCGCTTTCCAGGCATGGGCCAGGGGCTGATTGAGCTTGAGGTTCTGACCTAGCGCTGCAGCCTGGGCGCCACCCAGCGGTCCAGCGACCAGGTGCCGGGGCCGTAAATCGCGAGGGCCGCGAGCAGGGCGCCCCAGAAGATATGCTGCTGCAAAGCCGCTGGCGCGATCTCGCTGAGCGAGATCACCGCGACCGCATTGACAACAAACAGGCCCAGGGCCGAGAAGCGCCCGGCCAGGCCCAGCACCAGCAGCACCGGTAGCACCAGTTCACCGGCCGTGCCCATGAAGGCCGCAAGCGCCGGCGGCAACAGCGGCACCTTGTACTCGTCGGTGAAAAGCGCCACGGTGGTGTCCCAATCGCGCAGCTTGGTGAGCCCGGACAGAAAGAACACCTGGCCCACATAAATGCGCGCGGCCAGCGCCGCAGCAGGTTGCAACAGGTCGAGCGCGTTGCTCAGGCGCGCCCAGAGGCCCAGCACTTTTTGCAACGCGGAGGTGGCGGTGGTCGTCATTTTTTTGTCCTTTGAAGTTCGTTCACAGGGTGCTTGCACCCAACAGCAAGCCGGTCTGCACAGCCGGTACCAGCCATTGATTAAAGTCAAACTCCGGCGCAGCTGCCAATGAGTCGGCCAGCGAGCGGTTTTCTTGCAGCGCCGCGATAAAAAGGACCTCGCCGGGCTGTGCATGACGCAGCGAGGGCTTCAGTCCCTGGCGCCAGACCAGGGCGGCCTCCTGGACTTGCCTGCGCAAGCGCTCACCAGCCTCCTGCAAGGTGGGCTCGCCCGTCAGATGGGCCTGGACAATGCTGACCACCGGAAAGCGGCTGGCCAAACCTGCAGCACCCGCGCTGAGCAACAAGGTGAATGCGGAAGGTTCGGCGCTTTCAAGCAAGGCGAAAGACGCCATGTCCGCCTGGCCATCGGCCGCCGTGGCCGAGGCATGCAAGGCCCATTCGACACGCGCCACGTCGGGCAGATAAGGTTCTTCGCCGACCAGATCTTGCAATGCAGCCAGAAAGGCCGCGAACTCGCCACCCCACTGGCCCAGGTCGCCGCGGGCCGGCGCCTGGCTTTGCCAGAAGTGGCGGGACAAGGCCTCAAAACTCTCGCCGCCCAGCAGCTCAGCCACCACGGGATACGCTGCAGCCAGTACGCGCTGCGCCAACGCATGACCATTGCTGCGGTAGGTTTGCAGCCCACGTTCAAGATGGTTTTGGCCTTCAGCCCTTGTCCCTTGTGCGTGAGCAGCTATGTATTTCATAGCGTCTGTCTGGCGCGGCAGGTACAAGGCCTGAAGCAAGGCCTGTTGCGCCGCAGCCAGGCTGGTCGGGGTGCTCACCCGACCCACTCCGCTCGCCCGCCACACGACAAAGCCAGCGCGCGCGCCTGCTGCGCCTCGTCCAGCAGCACCGACAGGGGCGGCACGGCGGTGTCCCATTCGATCAAGGACGGCACGGCGCCGAAGCGCTTGATGGCATGTGCATAAAGGCGCCAGACATCGGCCGCCACGCGGCTGCCGTGGTCATCAATCACGATGTCGTCCATCACACAATGCCCGGCCAGGTGGATTTCACCCACGACGCCGGGTGGAATCTGGTCCAGCCAGGCCTGGCAGGCGCTGACCGGGTCGCCGGCTTGCTCACCTGTCATGCGCGCATTCAGCGCATTGACGTAGATGTTGTTCACGTCCACCAGCAACTGGCAACCCGTGCGCCGCGTCAGCGCGGTCAGAAATTCGGCTTCACTGCGGTCACTGCCCACCAGCGTGAGATAAGCCGACAGGTTCTCGACCATCAAGGGCCGCTTGAGCCGCTCTTGCACCTGCTGCACATTGCGGCAGAGCACATCGAGCGACTCGTCATTGAAGGGAATCGGCAGCAGGTCGCCCGCATGCACAAGCTTGCCATTGACAGCCCCGCGCGCAAAACAGGCGTGGTCGCTGACGCGCACGGGGTCAATGCGGTCCACCAGGCGCGCCAACTGGTCCAGATGCCACACATCAAGGCCGGCCGCTGAACCGAGTGCCAGGCCCACCCCATGCAGGCTGACGGGATAGATGGCGCGGGCCTGCTGCAGTACAGCCAGTGCCGCACCGCCATCGGCAAAGAAGTTTTCGGAGTGGACCTCCAGAAAATCCAGCGGCGGCCGGCTGGCCAGCAGCTCCGCATAGTGCGGATGCCGCCAGCCGATACCGATGCTCACCGGCTGGGGACCTGAGCGCTGGGCGAAATGGCTCATCTTGAATCTCCGGCACTTCGCCCTGGCAGCTCCGGCAAAAAGCAATCAGCTCTTCTTGGCCTTCATCCTGGCCTGGTCGGCGGTCATGCCTTTCATGGTCGCGCAAGTGCCTTTGGCAACATACTTCCACTCGCCGGCATCATCGCTGACCTTGGATTGACCGGCACAGGAATGCGAGCCGGCCAGGTTGGCGCAATCATTCTGGCCAGCCTTGGCGATGCCGTAGCATTTTTCTTTTTCCTGGGCAAGCGCGGGCGTTGCAACCAGCATGGTGGACAACAGGGAAGCTGCGGCTGCAGCAATCAGGGCACGTTGGTTCATTTGAAATCTCCAGTAAGTTGCACGGGTTAAAAAGCAACCAGCGCAGATCTGTTGTTCTGTCTGGTTAAAGCTTGGTCCGGTCTGCGATAACTTTCTTACAGGACTTTCAAACTTTTCCCAACGCAAGGCGGCTAGAGCAGGTCGGCAATGCGGTCCCATGCTTCGGGAGGAATCCGGCCCACATAACTCTGGATGACCTTCCCCGACTTGTCAATCAGGTAGGCCGCTGGCAGCTGGGCGTGTTTTCCCAGGTTGTCACGGTAGCTGCTTTCACCGGTCCAAAGCTGGACGAAGCGTTGTTTGATGGGAACGGTGCGCGAGATGATGTTTTCGTAGTCAAGCAGGTCCTGCA
>JAZKIE010000408.1:0-2413 GCA_040385025.1 Pseudomonadota bacterium
TACAGGCTTTCGACCGGCAGGAACAGGATGGCGAAGTCGGTGGTGTGCGGCGCGGCCAGGTAGTTCTCGGCAATCGATTTGGCCTCGCTGCGGATACGCGCCTCCAGCGCCTTGCCGGCTTGCTCTACTGCGGCGGGGTCCACGCGTTCATGCGCGTCAAGCAGGCGCTCGTAGTCGTCGCGCGGAAATTTGGCATCGATGGGCAACCACACCGGCGCACCCTCGTCGCCGCGGCCGGGAAAGCGGATCGCAAAGTCGACGCGCTGGCCGCTGCGCGGCTTGGTCTCGACCTGCTTGGCGTACTGGTCAGTGGTCAACACCTGCTCAAGCAGGGCTTCGAGCTGGACCTCGCCGAACATGCCGCGGGTCTTGACGTTGCTAAGCACGCGCTGCAGGCTGCCCACACCCACCGCCAGCGACTGCATCTCGCCCAGGCCTTTGTGCACCTGCTCCAGCCGGTCGGCGACCTGCTTGAAGCTTTCGCCGAGACGGGTCTCCAGCGTGGTCTGCAGTTTTTCGTCGACGGTTTTGCGCATCTCGTCGAGCTTGGCCGAATTGGTCTGCTGCAACTGGGCGAGCTGCTGCTCCAGCGTCTCGCGCACTTCCACCATGCGCCTGGCGTTCGATTCACTCACCGACTGCAACTGGGTGCTCAGCGTGTCGGACAGGGTTTTCTGCAGCAGCGTCAGTTGCTGGGAAAACGCGTCAATCTGCGTGTTCTGCGTGCGTATGGCTTCCGCGCTTTGCTGCACCAGCGTCTGCTGAAAAGTCGCAAAGCTGGTGGCCAGCTCCTGGCGGCTTGAGCGCGCACTGTCGCCGATCTCACGGCGCAATTCGCGTTCCAGCTTGTCGTTGCCCGCGGCCAGCCCGGCCAGCACCTGTGCACTCCCCGTACTGTCGGCCGGCTTGCGCAGCAACAACCACAGCAGGAGCAGCAGGTTGGCCAGCAGCAGGGCCAGCGCCAGCCAGGCTTGGAGGTCGGTCATCCGCAGTCCTATTTGGCTGCCAGCACCGCGCGGTTCAGCGGTGTCAGCGGCTTGCCGTCCTTGAAGAACCCGATCAGGTTGTCCACCGCCAGATTCGCCATCGCCATACGCGTAGGCACGGTGGCGCTGGCGATGTGCGGCGTCAGCACCACGTTGGACACAGTCAGCAGATCGGGATGCACCTTGGGTTCACCTTCAAACACGTCCAGCCCGGCGGCGGAAATCGTCCTGTCGCGCAGGGCTTTGGCCAGCGCCGCGTCGTCCACAATGCCGCCGCGCGCAATGTTGACCAGCGTCGCCGTGGGTTTCATCAGCGCCAGTTCAGCCGCGCCTATGGTGTGGTGCGAGGCCGGCGAATAGGGCAGCACCAGCACCACATGGTCGGCGGTTTTCAGCAGCTCTTCCTTGCTCACGTAGCTGGCCTTGCATTCGGCTTCCATCGCAGCATCGAGCCGGGAACGGTTGTGGTAAATCACCTTCATGCCGAAGCCATGCGCACCGCGCTTGGCAATGCCCTGCCCGATGCGGCCCATGCCCAGCACGCCGAGCGTGCTGCCATGGATGTCGGAACCGGCAAACATGTCATAACTCCATTTATTCCACTTGCCAGCGCGCAGGAAATGCTCGCTCTCAGTGACACGGCGGGCCGTTGCCATCAGCAGCGCAAAGCCAAAATCAGCCGTGGTTTCGGTCAGCACGTCCGGCGCGTTGGTGGCCAGCACGCCGGCCGCCGTCATCGCGTCGAGGTCGAAGTTGTTGTAACCCACGGCCATGTTGGCGCAAATTTTCAGGCGTGGGCAGACAGCCAGCACCTCGGCATCGATGCGGTCGCCCCCCGTGGTGAAAGCGCCGTCCTTGTCCTTGAGTTTGTCGGTCAGTTCGGCCTTGGACCAGATTCCGTCGGACTGGTTGGCTTCCACCTCGAAGTGCTGCTCCAGCCGGCTGATGATTTCCGGAAAAATCGCGCGCGCGACGAGGATTTTGGGTTTGCTCATGAGGATGTCTCTTGGTTAAAAAGAAGGATGTCTGGATTATTTGAACCAGATGAAAGTCATCAGGATAAAAAGCGGGATCAGCACCAGGCCCGACCAGGCCATGTAGCCGAAGAAGCTGGGCATTTTGACACCCCGGTCCTCGGCGATCGCCTTGACCATCAGGTTGGGCGCGTTGCCGATGTAGGTATTGGCACCCATGAACACCGCACCGGCCGAAATCGCCGCCAGCGTCGGCGCAAGTGTGGTCATCAGGACCTGCGGGTCGCCGCCGGCCGTATTGAAGAACACCAGGTAGGTCGGCGCATTGTCGAGGAAGGAACTCAGGGCGCCGGAGGCCCAGAAATACATGGCCGGATCGGGCTGGCCGTCGGGCCGGGTCACGGCAGACACCACGGCGCCGAAAGGCCCGTTGATGCCCGCCTTGAGCATCGC
>JAZKIE010000408.1:2513-4499 GCA_040385025.1 Pseudomonadota bacterium
GCCGAAGTTGAAAGCGCCGTCAAAGCCCAGCCGCTGGGTGTCCGGCGTCGGATCCACCGGCTGCACGCCCTCCTTGCGGTAATACCAGCTGTCCAGCAAATAAAAGATCACCAGCAGGCTGCCGATCAGGAACAGGGTTTCCGGAAAAATGTGCTTGAGTGTCCAGAAAAAATCCACGCCCTTCAAAAAGCCCAGGAACAGCGGTGGATCCCCGAGCGGCGTCAGTGAGCCGCCGGCGTTGGAGACGATGAAGATGAAAAACACCACGATGTGTGCGCTGTGCTTGCGGTTGTCGTTGGCGCGGATCAAGGGCCGGATCATCAGCATGGAGGCGCCCGTGGTGCCCATGAAACTCGCCAGCACAGCGCCTATGAGCAACAAGCCCGCATTGAGCGCCGGGCTTCCGTGGAGATTGCCGCGAATGAAAATACCCCCCGCCACCGTGAACAGCGCCGTCAGCAGGATGATGAAGGGGATGTACTCGGCCACCAACGCATGCACCAGGCTGATCCCCGCGACGGAGGACCCGAACATCACTGCAAAAGGAATAAAAAACGCCAGGGTCCAGGCGGCAGACACCTTGCCGAAATGGTGGTGCCAGAACGACGGCAGCAGCAAGGGCATCAGCGCGATGGACAGCAGCAAGCCGGCAAAAGGCACACCCCACAGCGGCGACAACTGGCTGCCGTCAAAGTTTGCTGCCAGGGCCAGGCCGGGCCAGACAAAAAACAAGGCCGCGACGGCGGCACAGCGCGATATTTTCATGATGTCTCCATTATTCAAAAGCAGGGGGACCAACCCCGACCCCAACTATCCCGGTGTCGCGATGTCAAAAACCTGACGCAGATAGGCCAGGTATTTTTCATCGTCGCACATGTTTTTGGATGGCGTGTCCGACAGCTTGGCCACCGGCTGGCCATTGCAGCGCACCATCTTGATGACGATTTGCAGC
Organism: Pseudomonadota bacterium; assembly: GCA_040385025.1. GTDB lineage: Bacteria > Pseudomonadota > Gammaproteobacteria > Burkholderiales > Burkholderiaceae_C > Polaromonas. The sequence continues at coordinate 3,466 of JAZKIE010000408.1, forward strand.
GGCTCGTAACCCAGGTCGTTGGTCAGGTTGGTGCCTATGCCGAAAGCCAGTTGGCAACGTCCCCTGAACTGCGAATACAGCTCGATGGTGCGCGGCACGGTCAGGCCGTCGCTGAAAATCAGGGTCTTGGTTTTGGGGTCGACCCGGTTTTTGGCGTAATGCGCCAGCATGCGCTCGCCCCACTGGAAAGGATCGCCGCTGTCATGGCGCGCACCGTCGAACAACTTGCAAAAATACATGTCGAAGTCGCGCAGGAAGGCGCTCATGCCGTAGACATCGCTCAATGCAATGCCCAGGTCGCCGCGGTACTCCTTGGCCCAGGATTCGAAGCCGAACACCTGGCTGTCGCGCAGCCGTGGGCCCAAGGCCTGGCAGGCCTGCAGGTATTCGTGCGCCATGGTGCCCAGCGGGGTCAGCCCGAGCTTCATCGCAAACAGCACATTGCTGGTACCGGCGAACTGCCCGGTCGCGCCCGTGCCCAGCCGCGCGCTCAGGGTCCGCAGCACCTCCTCATGCCATGCCTTGCCAAAGCGGCGGCGCGTGCCGTAATCGGCAATTTTCAACTCAGCCAGGCCATTGGCCTGCAACTGCCCGATCTTGGTGTCCAGGCGCTTGCGCCCCGCGGTCACGTCGGCAAGTTTTTGCGTATTGCGGAAATACACCTCGTTGATGATGGCCAGCACCGGGATCTCGAACAGGATGGTGTGCAGCCAGGGGCCCTCGATCACCACCTCGATTTCCCCAGAGGGCAGCGCCTTGACGCTGACGTATTTTTCATTGAGGCGGAACAGCCCCAGAAAATCAATGAAGTCGCTTTTGATGAAGCGCATGGCGCGCAGGTAGGCCAGCTCGGCGTCCTGAAACTGCAGGCTGCACAGCAGGCGGATCTCCTCACGGATTTCACGCACGTATGGCGCCAGATCACCGATGCCAGCCGCGCCGGCATTGCGGCACTTGAAACGGTACTCGACCTGCGCCCCCGGGAACTGATGCAGCACGACCTGCATCATCGTGAACTTGTAGAGGTCGGTGTC
>JAZKIE010000409.1:0-1637 GCA_040385025.1 Pseudomonadota bacterium
CTGCTGATCAATTCACCCGGCGGCAGCCCGGTGCAGGCCGGCATGATGAGTGATGAAATCGTTCGTCTCAAGGCCAAACACAAGAAGCCGGTGTATGCCGTGGTTGAAGAAACCTGCGCATCCGCCGCCTATTACGTGGCCGCTTCGGCCGACCAGATTTTTGTCGACAAGGCCAGCATCGTCGGCAGCATTGGCGTGTTGATGGACGGTTTCGGTTTCACCGGCCTGATGGACAAGGTGGGCGTTGAACGCCGTCTGCTGACGGCCGGCGAAAACAAGGGTTTCCTGGACCCCTTCAGCCCGCAGACCGAAAAGCAGCGCGCCTATGCGCAGACCATGCTGGACCAGATTCATCAGCAGTTCATCACCGTCGTCAAGGCCGGCCGCGGCAAGCGCCTGAAGGAAACGCCGGAGATGTTCAGCGGCCTGTTCTGGACCGGCCAGCAGGCGGTCGAGCTGGGCCTGGCCGACAAGCTCGGCTCGCTCGAATATGTGGCGCGCGAGATCGTCAAGACCGAAGAAATCATCGACTACACGCGCCGTGAAAATGTCGCCGAGCGCCTGGCCAAGCGTTTTGGTGCGGCGATGGGTGATGGCGCGATTCGCAGCCTGAAGGCGATTCCCTCGATTCGCTGATCACGATGGACCCATGAAAAAGCCCGCTTCGTGCGGGCTTTTTTTCGGCTGCGTGTTGGGCTTCAACGGCCGATGCAGAACACTGTAGGCAGTCCCAGCGGCGCCGCTGGTTTGTCCCGTTTCCAGGCGCTGGCAAGCGCGCTGTGCGACCAGCCGGTCGGCAGGGTGAGGCCGCAACTCAGCGCGAGGCGGGTGTTGGCCTGCAGGGTTTGCAGCAACGCTTGCAGCAGCGCGCTGTTGCGGTAGGGCGTTTCGATGAAAATCTGGGTCTGGCCGGTTTTGAGGGCCAGTGATTCGAGTTCGCGGATGCGCTGGCTGCGCTCGCCGCCGTCTTGCGGCAGGTAGCCGACAAACGCAAAGTTCTGGCCGTTCAGGCCGCTGGCGGCCAGCGCGAGCATCAGCGACATCGGGCCGGCCAGCGGCAAGACCTGGATGCCCAGTTCATGCGCCGCGCGCACCACCGACGAGCCTGGGTCGGCAATCGCCGGCATGCCGGCTTCGCTGACCAGGCCGATGTGGTGGCCCTCGAGCGCCGCCTTGAGCAATGGTTTGGCGTCAAAGCCACCGCCGTGGTCGCCTTTTTTGTGCACTTCGCGCGGCAGCTCGGTGATCTGCAGCGCCTGCACCGGTTGCAACAGCGGCTGCACCTCGCCGACACGTTTCAGATAGGCGCGTGTGCTTTTGGCGTTTTCGCAAATCCAGCAGGGCAGGGTGGCAGCGATCTGCAGGGTGCCCAGCGGGATCACGTCCTGCAACGGCGCCTGGACATCACAACCGAAGTCCAGCGGCGCGGGAACCAGGTACAGCTTGCCCCTGGACGCGCTCATGGCTTGGCTCCGGCCGAACCCAGCAGCGTGATACCGGCCGCACGCAGCATGCGGCAGGTGCGTATCAGCGGCAGGCCGACCAGTGCGGTCGGATCATCGTTTTCAATCGAGTCGAGCAACGCAATGCCCAGGCCCTCGCTTTTGGCGCTGCCGGCGCAGTCGTAGGGCTGTTCG
>JAZKIE010000410.1:0-4126 GCA_040385025.1 Pseudomonadota bacterium
AGCTGGCCCGCGAAGCGTTCCGCCTGGCGTCTGCCAAGCTGCCGCTGCGCACCACCTTCGTCAGCCGCATGATTGGCCAGTAAGGGAAATGACCATGACCAAATCTACTGAACTGCGCAAAAAAGACGTTGCCGGCCTGAAAACCGAAGTCAAAGAGCTGCAAAAAGCCCACTTTGGCCTGCGCATGCAAAAAGCCACGCAACAACTCACCAACACCGCCACGCTGCGTTCCGCACGCCGTGACATCGCTCGGGCCAAGACCATCTTGACCGAGACCAACGCCCGCAAAGGAGCGAAATAATGACGGAAGTTAAAAAATCCCTCAAGCGCACCCTGGTTGGCCGTGTGGTCAGCGACAAGCGCGCGAAAACGGTGACGGTGCTGGTTGAGCGTCGTGTCAAACACGAGCTCTACGGCAAGATTGTCTCCTTGTCGAGCAAGTACCACGCCCATGACGAAAAAGGCGAGTACAAGACCGGCGACCTGATCGAAATCACCGAAAGCCGCCCGATCTCCAAGACCAAAAACTGGGTTGTGACCAAGTTGCTGGAAAAGGGCGCGATCGTTTAAGTCTTACGGACTCGAGCTTTCCCCTCATCAAAAGCGGCCCCTGTGGGCCGCTTTTGTTTTTGTCCCGCGCTTTTGAAAGGCTTCGGACAATCGTTGAAAATGGCGGCTGAACCCGTTTATCAACAACCCTTGAGGAGCACACCATGATCAAAGTAGGCGACACCCTTCCCGCAGCAACGCTGATGGAATTTTCCGAAGTCGAAGGCAACGGCTGCAGCATCGGCCCGAATCCGGTGGACGTGGCCAAGGCCAGCGCCGGCAAGACGATTGCGCTGTTTGCCCTGCCCGGTGCCTTCACGCCGACCTGCTCCGCCAAACATGTGCCTGGCTACGTCCAGCAAGTCGAGGAATTCAAGAAGGCCGGCGTCGACGAGATCTGGTGCGTCAGCGTCAACGATGCGTTTGTGATGGGCGCCTGGGCGCGTGACCAGAAGACCGACGGCAAGGTGCGCATGCTGGGTGATGGCAGCGCCGACTTCGCCAAGGCCACCGGCCTGACGCTGGACCTGACCGCACGCGGCATGGGCGTGCGCAGCAACCGTTATTCGATGCTGGTCAAGGACGGCAAGGTTGCGGCACTCAACGTCGAAGCGCCCGGCAAGTTTGAAGTCAGTGACGCCGCCACCTTGCTGGCCCAGGCCAAGGGCTGATGCGCTGACCGACGACGGAGTTGGCGCTCACCAGCCAGCCCACTAAAAAGCCGCGGGTCGCGAGACCAGCGGCTTTTTTGTTGCCTGCGGACCGCCAGCGTGCTGCGGTTCGGCTTTGATTTGCTATCAAAAAGAGAGCTGGTCACGCTCATTGCATAGGGGCTGGAGCCACTTTTTACTCCAGGTCCACCTTCAGGTAGTGAGCGCCCGCTATCGGGTTGTGGTAGTAGGGCGGGATGTCCTCGAAGCCCAGGTCTTCGTACAGCGCACGCGCGGCTTCCATATCGCTGAGCGTGTCCAGCAACACGCTGCGGTAACCGGCCACACGCGCGGCGTCCAGAATCGCCTCGGCCAGTTGCCGGCCCAGGCCGGAGCGGCGATGCGCCTGCCGCACATACAGGCGCTTCATCTCCGAGGCGTTCGGGTAGTCCACGGTTTCCAGCGGACGCAGTGCGCAACAGCCGGCAATCTCGCCGTTCAGCATCGCCAGCAGCAGGCAGCCTTGTGGCGCCGCGTAGTCGCCGGGCAGGTCAGCGAGCTCTTCATCAAAGTTCTGGAAGCACAGGTCGATGCCAAGCTGGCGAGCGTACTCGCGAAAGATTTCGCGGGTCGCCTCCAGCAGCGCCGGGGTGTCCGGCGTGATGAATGTGAAGGCGGGCGGGGTCGCGGGTGCGGGCTTGGCAGAACTCATGTCGGGTCAGTGTATCGGCTTTTGCGGTGGACCTTCTCCACTGCAGGCAGTCCGTGCGGACTGGCTCAGAAAGCCGGCGCGGCCAGCGTGCTGATCCAGTAGACCCCGGCAGCGCAGGCGGCCAGCACCACCAGCGCAGCGGTGCGCGATGCCGCATCGTCGCGCGAGGGCGGCACGCGCGTGACCAGTTCCTTGTCGCCGTGCAACATGGCGCCGACCAGCTTGTGCTTGCGCCAGAGGTAGAAAACAATCGCTGCGATGTGCAGCAGCACCAGCGCCAGCAAAATCCACTTGCCGATGTTCTTGTGGTAATTGGTGGCCAGGCTGACCGAGGCGCTGGAGACAAACCGTGTCAGTGGCCCGGCAAAGGCGATCTCGTCGTCGCTGAGCAGGCCGGTGCCGACCTGGGCCAGCAAAATTCCCAGCATGGCAAACACCGAGCCAGCGCCTATCGGGCTGTGGCCGACGGAATGTTCGGCCTTGCCGCGGCCCTTGAGGTAGTTGAAAACACTTTGCGGCGAATAAATGAACGCACCAAAACGGGACCAACGCCCGCCCACCAGACCCCAGACGATGCGAAACAGCAACAGCGTCAGCACCGCATAACCAAAGCGGAAGTGCCAAACCATCGCGTTGCCACCGATGGTTCCGCTGATCGCCAGGCCCAGCACGCCGGCCACCAGCGCCCAATGGAAAATCCGTGTTGGCAGGTCCCACACCCGCACCTTGTTCAGCGTCTTGTCCGTGTACATATGCACTCCTCTCGGTTATTTGTTATGCGGCAGACCGGGTTGCGCCCGGACGGCCTGCTCCTTGGTGCTTTCCCGTAGCCCTTAAGTTCCAGCGGAACTTATCAAGCCGTGCCAAACTCAAGCTGTGTGGCAACGGCTCGCCTGCGCTGCCTGCACGATAACTCAATAAACCACGAGGAAAAAACATGAAAGCTTTTGCCTGTATCGCTGCGGCAGCCACGCTGCTCGCCTTTGCCGCGCCGGCTTCGGCCCAGTTTGCCAAGCCTGAAGACGCCATCAAGTACCGACAGAGCGCGCTGTCCGTCATGGGCACCCACTTCGGCCGCGTTGGTGCCATGGCCTCCGGCCGCGCACCCTTCGACGCCAAAGTGGCTGCAGACAATGCCGACATCGTGGCCGACATGGCCAAGCTCCCGTGGGCAGGGTTTGGTGCAGGCACCGACAAGGGTGGCAACACCCGGGCCAAGCCCGAGATCTGGACCGAGCAGGCCAAGTTCAAGGAAAACAGCGACAAGCTGATCGCCGAGTCCGCCAAGCTGTCCGCCGCCGCCAAGACCGGCAACCTGGACGCCGTCAAAACCGCCTTTGCTGCCACCGCTGGCACCTGCAAGGCTTGTCACGACGCGTACAGGAGGGATTGAGCCCCCTGTTGAAGCTCACTTCGTGAGCTTGCTCTCCCCCTCAGGCGTAATAGGTTCACCCCTATCCAAGCTCACTTCGTGTAGCTTGTTTCCCCCTCGAGGGGGCGGCGCCTGCGGTCTGGCAAAGCCAGTCCCGCGGCCCCTGCTTGAAGGGGGAAACAAAAAAGCCGGTTCTTTCGAACCGGCTTTTTTGTTGGTGTGTGTGGATTCGCGTCAGGTTTCGGCCAGCAGCTTTTCAATGAGCTGGTGCAGCGCGGCAAAATCCGGCTCGCCGACATAACGCTTGACGATCTCGCCGCGCTTGTTGACCAGGTAGGTGGTGGGGGTCAGTTGCACATCGCCCCAGGCCTTGGCCACCGCACCGGTGTTGTCGATGGCGACCTTGAAAGGCAGTTGCCGGGTTTCGGCGTAATTGACGACATAACTCGGCGGGTCGTAACTCATGGCCACGGCCATGGTGTCGTAGCCTTTGCTTTTGTATTTGTCGTAGGTCGAGATGATTTTCGGCATCTCGGCCACGCAGGTCACGCAACTTGTCGCCCAGAAGTTGACCAGGGTGACCTTGCCTTTCATGTCGGCGGTGCTCTGCTTGCTGCCGTTGAGCAGCACAAAGGTTGACTCGGGCGCCGCCTGCGCGCCGCCACATCCGGACAGCGCGGCGAGCGAGCCCAGCGCCAGCGCGGAGGCCAGCACGATCCGGCATACTGCGTTGGAGACAGGGCTCATTTTTTGAAAGGTATTCATCATGCAACGTCGCAATTTTAACCAGGCCGGTCTCAGCGCACTGGGCATGCTGATCCTGGCCACTTACCAGCAGGCGCA
>JAZKIE010000410.1:4226-6377 GCA_040385025.1 Pseudomonadota bacterium
GTTTTTGCCGGTGGTGACCCAGGCCACGGCCAAGGTCGGCCTGGCCAACAAGTACAACGAGTTCGCCGGCAAGGCCGCAGGCTTTGGCCTGGTCAAGAAGGAAGACGCCAACATCCAGCAGTACGTCACCGGCAAGTCACTCGATGGCCTTTACCTGATCATCGGCGAAGAAGAAAAGAAGATACGCCAGGACCCGGTGGGCACCGGCAGCGCGATCCTCAAGAAAGTGTTCGGCAGTATGAAGTAACACCCCCGTCCGGGCTCACTTCGTGTAGCCCGTTCCCCCCTTGCAGGGGGCGGCGCCTGGGGCCGGCAAAGCCGGACCCTCGGCCCCCGCTGGTTAATACCTTTATTACCGGTCGCACCCTCAGAATTCTTCAAACCAGCTCGAGCCGTGGAACCGGCTCCGCCGGGCCACAGGCGGGCGGCCCCCTCGGGGGGGAGCGACCCACACGAAGTGGGGAAGCGTGGGGGCGCTACTTCTTCTGGCTCGCGCGATAAACCTGCATCACCGTGGCAAAGTCGCGCTCGAAATTGATCGGCAAAAAGGTGTCGTTGCCGGGCAGTTGTTTGCGCAAGTTGGGCGAGAAGCTGTAGGCGAACGAACACTTCTTCACGCGGGCCTGCAGCTCGGGCGACACGTCCTTGCCCATGGTCCAGGTCTCGGTCATGAAAGGCGGGCTTTCCCAGATCGTGCGAATGCTCGAACCCTTGACGTCGCCCTTGACGATCATGCGCTGGTACAAATCGCTGGCGACGGCGGCGCCGGGGTAAAAGCCATGCATGACGCCAGTGACAGAGCGCTCGTGGCCGTTGGAAAACACCACCTCGTAGTCCTTGTCCGGTGTCAGGCCCAGTGCCGGAAACAGCGCGCGCGGCGCGAGGTTGCCGGAGTTCGAGGTCGGCGTGGTGTGCGCGATCTTCTTGCCGATCAGGTCCTTGGGTTCCTTGTAGGGGCTGTCGATGCGGCTGATCAGGATCAGCTTGTAAGAGTTGCGCACGCCGCTGGCCTTGTTGCCCGGCACGCCGAACGGCGCCGGCTGGCCGGCAGTGACGAGCTGGGCGGCCAGGCCGGGGTTGACCTGGGCGAGCTGGGCCTTGCCGGTCGAGACGGCGTCGATCAGCTCTTTTTCACCGAGGATGTCGACATTGGTGGTCTTGTCCAGCGATTCGCCCTGGGCGTTTTGCAGATCGATGTTCCCGCAGCGCGACAGATGGCTGAAATAGTCGCCCCACAGCGCCATGGTTTCGCTTTTGCCGTAGGTCTTGGGCATGGCCACAACCATCTTCTCGCGCGGACCGCTGTAAACCGGAGCTGCTGCCGCAGCCGACTTGACCGCAGGCTTGGTGCGTGCTGCGCTGCCCTCGGTCTGGGCCGCAACCGGGGCGAGGACGCAGGCCGCGCCCGAAAGCACGACGCCGCAGTACCTGTGAATCTTCATGACATGTTTTCCTGTAATCGTTGGGGGTGAATGCAGGCGATCCCGCCTGCCAGGGCGAGCGCCCCTCAAGCGAGTTTGCATGAAAACAGCACTCAAAAACAGTTCGTTACGTTCGTATCTTTGCGTTTTGTCACGAAATACACACAAATCTCAGGGCATAGAACGAAAAATCGCGCAATAACGAAGCAGAAAGTTCTCAATAGGGACGAGCGCCATCCCTCAGAAAAACCGGCAAGTCCATCACCGGCGGCTTGCTGCCCATGTCGTAGAGCATTTGCGCCACATAACCGCGGTGGTAAGTCTTGTGATTGACGATGTGCAGAAGCATTTGCCCGCGCGACAAGGCGCCCGCGCCGCCATCGACAAAACTGAAGTGGACGACTTCCTCATGCGCGGCTTCGTTGAGGCCGTCTGCACAGGCGATGTACCAGCGGTCGCTTTCTGCTTGCGCCTCGCGCAATACCTGCAGCGCGGGTTGCGCCTCGGTGTTGCGCTCGCGAAAGCCGTGTGGCCTGCCTTCGAGATGGGCCTTCCAGATCAGGTCCACCACGTAGGCATGGTTCAGTGTTTTGACCAAGCCGGCCAGCGCCGGCGCATCAACGGGCAGGCCGGCCAGTGTGTCGAACAGGCGGGTGTTGGCCCAGGCCGTGTAGCGCATCAGCATGCGAAGGTTGTCGAGGGCAGTCACAGGGGCTCCTGAAAAACGCAA
>JAZKIE010000411.1:0-3424 GCA_040385025.1 Pseudomonadota bacterium
GTGCTCAAGCACACCACGCTGATCGCGTTGATGAAGTACCTGACCCAGAAAGACACGGCCCTGACCGTGTTCGACACCCACGCCGGTGCCGGCCTGTACCGGCTCGACGGCGACTACACCGAAACCAGCGGTGAGGCCAAAGACGGTGTGTTTCGCCTGATCTCAGTGCCAAATACGCCTCCAGCCCCCGTCAGTCGTGCGCAACCAGCTATCAAAACAGTAGCAAGTAAAAAGCCAAAGGCGCCGGCGGACGAGGCGCTGGCGCCAGCCCTGCAGGATTACGTGGAGCTGTTGCGCAGCCTGAACCAGGCTTTTGCAGAAACCGGCGATCCGGCCCATCTGAAGGTCTACCCAGGTTCGCCCTTCATCGCGCAGAAGTTCCTCAGCGGCCGCGACAAGCTCAAGCTGTTCGAACTGCACCCCACCGATTTCAAGTCGCTGAGCGGCAACATCGAGCAACTGGGCGCAGGCCGGCAGGTCAGCGTCACACGCGAGGATGGTTTTGAGGTGCTGAAAACCTTTTTGCCCCCGCCGGCGCGCCGCGCCATGGTGCTGTGCGACCCGAGCTACGAAATCAAGACCGACTATGCACGGGTGGTGGCCTGCATGGCCGACGCCGTCAAGCGTTTTGCCACCGGCACCTATGTGGTCTGGTATCCCATCATTCCCAGACCGGAAGCCCACGACCTGCCGCGCAAGCTCAAAACCCTGGCGGTCAAGGCCGGCCGCAGTTGGCTCAACGCAACCCTGACCGTCAAGTCCAGCAAACTGACGACCGACGAAGCCGGCGATGTGAAGCGGCCCGGCTTGCCGGCCAGCGGCATGTTTGTGATCAACCCACCGCACACGCTGAAGGCCGACCTGCAAGCGGCCCTGCCGCAACTGGTGGCGCGCCTGGGGCAAGACCGCAACGCCGGCTTCACGCTGGAACACGGCGGCTGATCCAGCGGCAACAAGGACAGGGCCATGGCACTGATTCTGGTGGTTGAAGACGACGAGGACATCCGCGGCAACATCGTCCGTCTCCTGATGCTCGAAGGTTTTGACACCGTGGCCGCCGCCGACGGCGAAGCCGGGCTGGCTCAAGCCCTTGCCCATGTGCCCGACCTGATCATCTCTGACGTCAACATGCCCGGCATGGACGGCTTTGCGTTGCTGGCGGCGGTGCGCGCCGACAGCGCGCTGGCCACCACGCCTTTTGTGCTGCTGACCGCGCTGGATGATCGCGGCAGCATGCGCCGCGGCATGACCACCGGCGCCGACGACTACCTGTCCAAACCCTTCACGCGCACCGAGTTGCTGGACGCCGTGGATGCGCAGATCCGTAAAAATGCGCGCGTCCAGGAACGCATCAACTCCGGGCTGGCCGCGCTGGAGTCGCGCCTGCGCGCGTCGTTCGCCGACAGCATTGGCGGCAACCGTGCCGGCGCTTTTGCGCTGGCGCTGCCGGCGGCTGGCGGCGACACCGGCCAGTCGCTGCAGGCCACCGTGCTGGTCTCGACCATACGCAACTTCACCTCGCTGGCTGAGAAGCTCGACGCCGCCGAAGTCTCGCAATTGCTGACTGAATATTTCGAGCGCACCTGCCAGCCCGTGCTGAAAAACGGCGGGCGCCACCTGAAGTTTGTCGGCGACGGGCTGATGGCGGTGTTTGCCGACACGCTCAGCGGCTCGCCGCTGCCGGCGTCACGCCGCGCAATTTCTGCCGCGCTGGCCATGGCGCTGGCCACGCAGGAGTTCCGCACCTGGCTGGAACAGCGCTTTCCGGCACGCGGCCTGCCGCCGTTCGCCATCGGCGTCGGCCTGCATTGCGGTGAGGTCAGCCTGTGCCGCATCGGCGCGAGCGACAGCCCGGACCTGACACCCGTGGGCGATACCGTCGGCCTGGCCGCGCGGCTGGAGGCCACCACGCGCGAGCGCGGCTGGACCGTGCTGGCCAGCAGCGCCGTGCTGGCCCATGCCGGGCCTGGCATACAGACCGGCACACGCGACAGCCTGGCGCTGCGCGGCAGGGAAGCAGGCCTGAACGTGATCGAGATCACCGGGCTGGTCACACAGCTCGACGACAAGATCCACGGCATGGCCAGCCTGACCGAGCGCGCCGTCGAAGTCAGCGCTGCAGTGAGGATCAATTCAGACATCACGGCGCGCGCCGTCAAGGACGCGCTGCAGTCCAAGCTGGCGGCGCTCAGGGGCCTGCGTTTTGACGGTGAAGGCGAGACCATGCGCCTGAAGGGCTACCGCATCACGCAAAAAATCGGCGCCGGCGGCATGACCGAGGTCTACCTGGCCGAACGGGAAAGCGACGGCCTGCCGATTGTTCTGAAGGTGCTCGATTCAAGCGGCAAGGAGGCGTCGGAGCACCTGGTGCGTTTCATCCAGGAATACGCGCTGCTGTGCAAGATCGACCACCCGCATGTGATCCGTATCCACGACCAGGGTTTCACCGACGACCACGCCTACATCGCCATGGAGTACTTCGAGCGCGGCGACATGCGCGCGCTGTTCGGCCCCGGCATGACGCGCGCGCGCGCGCTGACGGTGACCGGACAAATCGCACAGGCGCTGTCAGCCATCCATAGCCACGGCATCGTGCACCGCGATGTCAAACCTGAAAACGTCATGCTGCGCAGCGATGGCAGCATCGCACTGGCCGACTTCGGCATCGCCAAGTCCATGCTGCAGGCCGAAAACCTGCACCTGACGCAGACCCGGCACGGCGACGTGGTGGGCACGCCCTATTACATGAGCCCCGAGCAGGCCGGCGGCCGCGCCGTGACGGCCAGCTCCGACCTCTACAGCCTGGGCGTCATGCTGTTCGAGATGCTGGCCGGCCAGCGCCCGTTTGTGGCCGAGTCGCTGGAGCTGCTGCTGGCCAAACACCTGCACGCCGAGACACCCCTCCTGCCGCCTGTGCATGCAGCGTTGCAGCCGATCGTGAACCGTCTCATGGCCAAGGACCCGCAGGCGCGTTACGCCTCGGCCGACGAGCTACTGGCCGATCTCGCCCGGACCACTTGAAATCCCTGTTGTCGGTTTGATCTTCAATTAACCGACCGAACGGTCGGTTAATTGATATACTGGCGCAAATCGCCGTTTCAGCGAGCCCCAGCGACAGGAGACAAGCCATGTACACCCAATCCCTTGACGTGCCCGACGGGTCGGCGCCCACGCTGGCTGCCGTGCCGGCCGCGCCTGACGCGCTGCAAACCCGCTTCGACGAAAAAATCGACGCCGACCAGAAGATCGAGCCGCAGGACTGGATGCCCGAGGCCTACCGCCGCACCCTGGTGCGGCAGATCAGCCAGCATGCCCACAGTGAAATCATCGGCATGCAGCCCGAGGGGCAATGGATCTCGCGCGCGCCCTCGCTCAAGCGCAAGGCCATCCTGCTGGCCAAGGTGCAGGACGAAGGTGGCCACGG
>JAZKIE010000412.1:0-3368 GCA_040385025.1 Pseudomonadota bacterium
TGCCGCATGAGCGCGCTCACGGGTTGGTGCGAAGGCTGCTTTCGCACACGCGACGAGATCGCCGGCTGGAGCCAGGCCGGCGATGACGGCAAACGTGCGGTCTGGAACCTGATTGAGCAGCGCATTGTTGCGCTGCAGGCGTGATGCTTCCGCGCATGATGGCTATTGCTCATGAAACACATCACCTTCTACCTTGACTTCATCTCGCCCTATGCCTGGCTGGCGTTTGAAAAATTGCCGGAAGCGCTGAAGGGCATCAGCTACAGCGTCACCTACAAGCCGCTGCTGTTTGCTGCTCTGCTGAAACACCATGGGCAACTCGGCCCGGCCGAGATTGCCGGCAAGCGTAAGTGGACTTACCGCCAGGTGTTGTGGCTGGCGCATGAGCAAGGCCTTGAGCTCCAGTTGCCTGCGCTGCACCCCTTCAACCCTTTGCCCCTGTTGCGCTTGGCCGTGGCCTGCGATGCACAAGGCACGCCGAACCGCTATGTGTGCGAGACGCTGCTGCGGCATGTGTGGTGCAGTGGTGCGGATGCAGCCGATGAATCACGCCTGGCGCAGGTGACGGCATTGCTGGCACCGCAACGCGCGCCCGGCAGCGTGGAGGTCAAGGCCGACCTGAAGGCGCACACCGATGAAGCCATCAGCCTGGGCCTGTTTGGTGTGCCCACCATTGCGGTGGACGGCAAGTTGTTCTGGGGCCTGGACGCCTTGCCCATGTTGCGCGCCTATTTGCTGGGCGATGCGTGGTTTGATGGGCCTGACTGGGACGCGGCGCGTCAGCTTGAGTCAGGTGCGACCCGCCCAAAACCGTGAACCAGGCGGCATTCTTCGCATCCTGAAAAGCCACCCACGGGTTTTCCCTTGGCTTGTCAGCAGTCGATAAGTTTCGCGCAAGCTCCTGTTGGTTTCACGTCAGAGCTAGGTCAGCGGCTACCAAAATAATGCCTTCAGCTTCCAAACGGGAGGCCTTACTATTTTGGAGACACAACACATGTCAACAGCTATTGACAACAGACCCATGACCAAGGAGCAGAAGAAGGTGATCTTCGCTTCTTCGCTGGGCACGGTATTTGAGTGGTATGACTTTTACCTGTACGGCTCGCTCGCGGCAATTATTGCCAAGCAGTTCTTCTCGGGCCTCGACCCTTCAGCCGCTTACATTTTTGCCTTGCTGGCATTTGCAGCCGGTTTCCTGGTCCGCCCGTTCGGCGCGCTGGTGTTTGGCCGCCTGGGTGACATGATTGGCCGCAAATACACCTTCCTGATCACCATTGTGATCATGGGTGCCGCGACATTCATTGTGGGCTTGTTGCCCAACTACGCCACGATTGGCATTGCCGCTCCGATTATTCTGGTCGGCCTGCGCATGCTTCAGGGCCTGGCACTCGGTGGTGAATACGGTGGTGCTGCTACTTATGTGGCCGAGCACTCGCCACAGGGCCAGCGCGGTTTCTACACCTCGTGGATTCAGACCACTGCCACGCTGGGCTTGTTCCTGTCGCTGATGGTGATTCTGGGCGTGCGTCAGGCCGTCGGCGAAGCGGCTTTTGCCGATTGGGGCTGGCGTGTTCCTTTCCTGGTGTCTATTTTGTTGTTGGGTGTGTCGGTTTACATTCGTCTGTCGATGAATGAGTCGCCAGCCTTCCAGAAAATGAAGGCCGAAGGCAAGACCTCCAAGGCACCTTTGTCCGAGTCATTCGGTCAATGGAAAAACCTGAAGATCGTGATCATTGCCCTGCTTGGCTTGACCGCTGGCCAGGCTGTGGTCTGGTACACCGGCCAGTTCTACGCGCTGTTCTTCCTGACGACGATTGCCAAGGTGGACGGCGTGACCGCCAACTTGCTGATTGCTGCCGCGCTGGTGATCGGTACACCTTTCTTCATCTTCTTCGGCATGTTGTCCGACAAGGTTGGCCGCAAGTCCATCATCCTGGCGGGTTGCCTGCTGGGTGCGGTGACTTACTTTGCCGTGTTCCCCATGCTGCTGCAGTACGCCAATCCCGCGCTGAAGGCTGCACATGACACGGTGCCTGTGAGCGTCACAGCCGATCCAAAATCATGCTCCTTCCAGGGCAGCCCGATTGCACGTGAGATCGACTTCACCAGCTCTTGCGACCAGGCCAAGCGCGTGCTGGCACAAAACTTCATTCCATACAAGAACATCGTGGGTCCTGCCGGATCCATCGCTTCGGTTCAAATCGGAACGACTTCTGTGACATCACTGAATGCGACCTTGAATGACAAGCGCAATGCCTTCTCTGCCGAGAGTGCAAAAGGCATCGCCGACTTCAAGAAAGCCGTGCTTGACAATGCAAAAGCAAACGGTCTGACCACCAAGGCTGACGACAAGAGCATGAACAAGCTCATGATTGGCGTCATTCTGGTGTATCTGGTGATCCTGGTCACCATGGTGTACGGCCCGATTGCCGCCATGCTGGTGGAAATGTTCCCGACGCGGATTCGCTATACGTCGATGAGCTTGCCGTACCACATTGGTAATGGCTGGTTCGGCGGCTTGTTGCCAACCACCGCCTTTGCGATGGTGGCGGCTACCGGCGATATTTATTATGGTCTCTGGTATCCGGTCATTGTTGCAGCCGGCACTTTCGTGATTGGCATGTTGCTGGTCAAGGAAACCAAGGACGTTGATATTTACGCCAACGACTGAAATCGCTCGAAAGGGCCCCCTCGGTGAAAACGAGGGGGCTCCAACTTTGGAACCTCGATAGACTTTCGTTCATGCGCGGGAGTCTTTTTTTATTGGAGACTGCGGAATGTGGAAAATAGTTGTTGGATTTATTGTCTTTGCAGCCCTCGCACTTTTTATGCTGAGCAGGGGCGGCGATATCGACTTGGGCGGAGAAAAACACGGCGCTGACACCGCGCATCCCCCTGTTGCGACAAGTTCTGCGCTGGCGCCAGCTGGTTAGCTGACGCTGGTTACACCGAGGCAGCACCATGAAATACCACAAATCTGAAGCCGGTCACCTTGCCCTGAAGGACCGGTCGCTGCTGACACCCCGTCAGCGCTCAGCGTTCATTCTGTTTGATGGAAACCGCGACCTCGCGGCGGTGTTGCAGGCCACGGCCAGCATGGGTGTGACAGCCGAAGACATTGACCATCTGATCGGCCTTGGTTTTCTGGTACCACCCGATGTGGTGCCGGAAACACAAGCCCAGGTTGACGTGCGGACGGCGTCGGCAACACGCCTGACCTCGCAAGAGCGCTACAAAAAAGCCTATCCTGTTGCCGCGCAGTTGACATCGGGTCTGGGCCTGCGCGGTTTTCGCCTGAATCTGGCGGTCGAAGGCGCAGCTAACCTGGAAGCCTTGCTTGCACTGCTGCCCGCCATCCAGAAGGCGGT
>JAZKIE010000412.1:3468-4606 GCA_040385025.1 Pseudomonadota bacterium
TAGTTCACTTCCAGGCCGCCGATGTCGAATTTGCGTATGCCTTCCAGCGCGGTCTGGATTTTTTCCCGCGTCGGTTTGGCGCCGGCCCGGCGCAGTCCTTCGACCAGCACCTTGGCGGCAGCAAATCCTTCCAGCATGGCCGGGCTGATGTCGCCCGCTCCCTTGGTCTTGGCCAGCTCCTGGGCCTCCTTGACCATGCTGTAAGCGATGGAGCGTTCATACGGAAAGACCTGCGTCACGATCACGCCGCGCGCGTTGTCGCCCAGGCTTTTGATGAAGCCGCTCGATGCATTGTTGGACAGCGTCACCACCTGCGCTGCAGAGCCGGCCGCGCGTAGCGCCTTGGTGCCGTCCACCACGGCCTGCCCGGAGGCCACCATGATGACGGCCTGCGTGTTGGTCTGCACCACCTTGGGTGCGAGCGGTGCGAAGTCCGGTTTGCTGCGGTTGAACTTTTCCAGCACCGAAGGCTGCAGCTTGGCGGCTGCCAGTCCTTTTTGCGCACCGGCTACGCCATCGGCGCCAAAGCTGTCGTCAGCGTAAAAAATGCCGATCCGGGTGATGCCCATGGAGTTCAGGTGGGCGACGGCTTTTTCGGCCTCGCGCTGGTAGGTGGCGCGCACGTTGAAGACATGTTTTTTGACGGGCTGATGCAACACCATGGCGCCTGTGGACGGGCCCACCAGGGGCACACCGTGCTTTTCAAGATGGGGAAGAATCGCTTCGGTGTGGGGTGTTCCGCGTGTCAGAAAGAGCGCGACCACGTTTTTTTCCTCGATCAGCTGGCGGGCGTTTTCGGCGGCCAGCTTGGGGTCAAACTTGTCGTCCAGCGAGATCAGCTCGATTTTCTGTCCATTGATGCCGCCCTTGGCATTGATGGCGTCGATATACAGCTTGGCGCCGTCGGTGGTCTCCTTGACGCCGGCACCCACAGGGCCGGTGAATCCTGCGGTTTGTCCGACCAGAATTTGCGCCTGGCTGGTGTGGCTCAGAGTCGCCAGGGCCAGGGCCGCCAACCACACATTCAGTTTCTTCATGTCGTTCTCCTTGGGTCTCCCAGTTTACGGGGAGACCCTGGCGTGCGCTTGTGGAAACTACGGGCGGGAAAACCAGAAGAATGTGTCCAGTTGTAGCCTGT
>JAZKIE010000413.1:0-14512 GCA_040385025.1 Pseudomonadota bacterium
GGCCAGCCGCGCATCAGCGAAAAAGAAGGCGCGCCCGAGGGCGAACTGGCTTTTGATGCGATCTTCGAGGTCTATCCTGAAGTCAAGATCGGTGACTTGGCCAACGCCGAAGTCGAAAAACTGACGTCTGAAGTCAGCGACGAAGCCATCGACAAGACCGTGGACATCCTGCGCAAGCAGCGCCGCACCTTTGCCCAGCGTGCCATGGACGCCGCTGCCCAGGACGGTGACCGCGCGACCATCGACTTTGAAGGCAAGATCGACGGCGAAACCTTTGCCGGCGGCAAGGCTGAGGCTTTCCAGTTCCTGGTCGGCGAAGGCCAGATGCTCAAGGAATTCGAAGACGCTGTGCGCGGCATGAAAAGCGGTGAAAGCAAGACCTTCCCGCTCAGCTTCCCGGCCGACTACCACGGCAAGGACGTGGCCGGCAAACAAGCCGACTTCATGGTCACGGTCAAGAAAATCGAAGCCGCCCACCTGCCCGAAGTCAATGAAGCCCTGGCCAAGTCGCTCGGCATTGCTGATGCCAGCGTCGAAGGCCTGCGCGCCGACATCAAGAAAAACCTGGAGCGTGAAGTCAAGTTTCGCTTGCTGGCCCGCAACAAAAATGCCGTGATGGACGCGCTGGTGGCCAACGCCGAACTGGATGTTCCTCAAGCGATTGTCCAGGCCGAGCTGGAGCGCATGGTTGAAGGCGCGCGCGCCGATCTCAAGCAGCGCGGCATCAAGGACGCCGACAAGGCGCCGATTCCCGACGACATCTTCCGCCCGCAAGCCGAAAAACGCGTGCGCCTGGGGCTGGTGGTTGCCGAATTGACCCGTGCCAACAACCTGTTCCCCACCAATGAGCAGGTCAAGGCCCATGTGCAGGAACTGGCGTCCAGCTACGAGAAGCCCGAAGATGTGGTGCGCTGGTATTTCGGCGACGAAAAACGCATGGCCGAAGTCGAATCCGTTGTCATCGAAAACAACGTCACCGACTTTGTGATGGGCAAGGCCAAAGTGCTTGAAAAAGCCGTCGCTTTTGACGAATTGATGGCGCAGAACTGACCAGCTGGCGCCCTTCGGGCAAATTTCTGATGCAGGGGCTTGCGGCTACGGCTTCAAGCCCCATTTATTTTGGGTAAAGTAGCCTCACAACCCGGAGAACACATGATTTACAGCAGTGCACAGGAAATTCAGGGCCTCGGCATGGTGCCGATGGTGATCGAGCAGTCCGGTCGCGGTGAGCGGTCGTATGACATTTATTCGCGCTTGCTCAAGGAGCGGGTGATTTTCCTGGTCGGGCCGGTCAACGACCAGACCGCCAACCTGGTGGTGGCTCAGTTGCTCTTCCTGGAGAGCGAGAACCCCGACAAGGACATCTCTTTCTACATCAACTCGCCGGGCGGATCGGTGACGGCCGGCATGGCGATTTACGACACCATGCAGTTCATCAAGCCCGACGTGTCCACGCTGTGCACCGGCATGGCTGCGAGCATGGGCGCTTTCCTGCTGGCCGCCGGCGCCAAGGGCAAGCGTTTTTCGCTGCCCAACTCGCGTGTGATGATTCACCAGCCCTCGGGCGGCGCCCAGGGGCAGGCCACCGACATTGAAATCCACGCCCGCGACATCCTCAAGACGCGCGAGCAACTGAACCGCATCCTGGCCAACAACACCGGCCAGACGGTGGAGAAAATCGAGCGCGACACCGAGCGCGATTACTTCATGTTTGCCGACGAGGCCAAGGCCTATGGCGTGGTGGACGAGGTGATCAGCAAGCGTCCCTGAGCCTCCAAGGGCAAAAACCGGTCAGTTGCGACACGGCAACGGCGTTTTCTGTAACAGAGAACGCCGTTTTTATTTGGTTATCATTGACTCATCATCCCTTTCGGGACCCACAAAGGCACTCCACCAATGGCCGAGAAAAAAGGCTCTTCCAGCGAAAAGACCCTGTATTGCTCCTTCTGCGGCAAAAGCCAGCATGAAGTCAAAAAGCTGATCGCAGGGCCGTCGGTCTTCATCTGTGATGAATGCATCGATTTGTGCAACGAAATCATCCGTGATGAGTTGCCTGCCGGGGAAGATGTGCGCGAAACGCGCGGCGACCTGCCAACCCCGCTGGAAATCAAGACCACGCTGGATGGCTACGTGATTGGCCAGGAACCCGCCAAACGCACGCTGGCCGTCGCGGTTTACAACCACTACAAACGCCTGCGCCACAAGGACAAGGCCAAAAAAGACGAGGTCGAGCTGACCAAAAGCAATATTTTGCTGATCGGCCCGACCGGCTCCGGCAAGACACTGCTGGCCCAGACCCTGGCGCGTACGCTCAATGTGCCGTTTGTGATGGCCGACGCCACCACGCTGACGGAGGCCGGCTATGTCGGTGAAGACGTCGAAAACATCATCCAGAAGCTGCTGCAAAGCTGCAACTACGAAGTTGAACGCGCGCAGCAGGGCATTGTGTACATCGACGAAATCGACAAGATTTCGCGCAAATCCGACAACCCGTCCATCACACGTGATGTGTCGGGCGAAGGTGTGCAGCAGGCCCTGCTCAAGCTGATCGAGGGCACGATGGCGTCGGTCCCCCCTCAGGGCGGCCGCAAGCACCCGAACCAGGATTTCCTGCAGGTGGACACGACCAACATCCTGTTTATCTGCGGCGGCGCCTTCTCGGGGCTGGAAAAAGTCATTGAGAACCGCACCGAGGCCTCGGGCATCGGTTTTGGCGCAGCCGTCAAAAGCAAGAAGGCGCGCAGCCTGACCGAGTCCTTCAAGGACGTGGAGCCGGAAGACCTGATCAAGTTCGGCCTGATCCCTGAGCTGGTGGGCCGCATGCCGGTGGTCGCCACGCTGGCCGAACTGACCGAAGACGCGCTGGTGCAGATCCTGACCGAGCCTAAAAACGCGGTGGTCAAGCAGTTCAGCAAGCTGCTGTCCATGGAAGGGGTGGACCTTGAGATTCGTCCTTCCGCGCTCAAGGCGATTGCCCGCAAGGCGCTGGCGCGCAAGACCGGCGCCCGCGGCCTGCGCTCCATCCTGGAGCAGTCCCTGATCGACACCATGTTTGACCTGCCCAACACCAGCAATGTCGAAAAAGTCGTGGTCGACGAATCGACCATCGAGGAAAACAAGGCACCGCTGCTGGTTTACCGAGAGTCTGCCAAACAGGCCTGATGCTGAAGCGACAGGCCGGCTTGAAAACCGGCCAGCGCCCCCCACGTTCGAGGTTATTGTTGTTGCCGAACCATGAAAGCCTGATACCCGTCACGATGCCAGGGCTTTCGTTCAAGGCTTACCTTTAAGGTTCTATGTCCGCACAAACCACATTGCCCTCCAGCCCGATTGACCTGCCGCTGCTTCCGCTTCGCGATGTGGTGGTGTTCCCCCACATGGTGATTCCGCTGTTTGTGGGCCGGCCAAAAAGTATCAAGGCCCTCGAATCGGCAATGGAGGCCGAGCGCCGCATCATGCTGGTGGCCCAGAAAACTGCGGCCAAGGACGAGCCCTCGGTCGAGGACATGTTCGAGGTTGGCTGTGTGGCGACCATTCTGCAGATGCTCAAGCTGCCCGATGGCACGGTCAAGGTGCTGGTCGAAGGCCAGCAGCGCGCCAAGGTCAACAAGATCGAAGAGGGTGAGCTTCACTTCAGCGCCAATGTGACGCCGGTTGAGCCGGAAGTTGCCCTGCCCGGCGACAAGACCAGCGAAGTCGAAGCGTTGCGCCGCGCGGTGATGCAGCAGTTCGACCACTACGTCAAACTGAACAAGAAGATACCGCCCGAGATACTGACATCAATTTCCAGCATCGACGATGCCGGTCGCCTGGCCGACACCATCGCCGCGCATCTTCCGCTCAAGCTGGATGCGAAACAGGTCATCCTGGACCTGGACCCGGTCAAGGCCCGTCTTGAAAACCTCTACGAGCAGCTCGAACGTGAGGTCGACATCCTGAACGTCGACAAAAAAATCCGTGGCCGCGTCAAGCGCCAGATGGAAAAAAACCAGCGCGACTTTTATTTGAACGAGCAGGTCAAGGCGATCCAGAAGGAACTCGGTGAAGGCGAAGAGGGCGCCGACATTGAGGAGATCGAGAAAAAGATCAAGGCCGCCAAGATGCCGCAGGAAGCCCGCAAAAAGGCCGAGAGCGAACTCAAAAAACTCAAGCTCATGTCGCCGATGTCAGCCGAGGCGACGGTGGTGCGCACCTACATCGATGTGCTCACAGGCCTGCCATGGAGCAAGAAGACCAAGATCAAGCACGACCTGGCCAATGCCGAAGTGGTGCTCGACGAAGACCACTACGGGCTGGAGAAGGTCAAGGACCGCATCGTGGAATACCTCGCGGTGCAGCAGCGCGTGGACAAACTCAAGGCGCCCATTCTTTGCCTGGTCGGCCCTCCCGGTGTCGGCAAGACCTCGCTGGGTCAGTCGATCGCCAAGGCCACGGGGCGCAAGTACGTGCGCATGGCCCTGGGCGGCATGCGTGACGAGGCCGAGATTCGCGGTCACCGCCGGACCTACATCGGCGCGCTGCCGGGCAAGGTGCTGCAAAGCCTGACCAAGGCCGGTACGCGCAATCCCCTGTTCCTGCTCGACGAAATCGACAAGCTGGGCACCGACTTCCGCGGCGATCCTTCCAGCGCCTTGCTGGAGGTGCTGGACCCCGAGCAGAATCACACTTTTGGCGACCACTACGTTGAGGTCGATTTCGACCTGAGCGATGTGATGTTCGTGGCGACGTCCAACTCCATGAACATTCCGCCGGCGCTGCTGGACCGCATGGAAGTGATTCGCCTGTCGGGTTATACCGAGGACGAAAAAACCAGCATCGCCATGCGTTACCTGCTGCCCAAGCAGCTCAAGAACAATGGCGTCAAAGAGGGCGAGCTGGAGATCCAGGAGCAGGCTGTGCGCGACATCGTGCGTTACTACACGCGTGAAGCCGGCGTGCGTTCACTGGAACGCGAGCTCTCCAAAATCTGCCGCAAGGTCGTCAAGGGTATCCAGCTCAAGAAGATGGAACCCATGGTCATCGTGACTGCGGACAACCTCAACGACTACCTGGGTGTGCGCAAGTTTGACTATGGCCGTGCCGAAAACCACAACCAGGTCGGCCAGGTGGTGGGCCTGGCCTGGACGGAAGTCGGCGGCGACCTGCTGACGATCGAGGCCGCCATGATGCCTGGCAAGGGCGTGATCACACGCACCGGTTCACTCGGCGACGTGATGAAGGAATCCGTGGAGGCCGCACGCACCGTGGTGCGCAGCCGGGCACGGGTGCTGGGCATCAAGGACGAGATGTTCGAAAAACGCGACATCCACATTCACGTGCCCGATGGCGCAACGCCCAAGGACGGCCCGAGCGCCGGTGCGGCGATGACCACCGCCTTTGTGTCGGCCATCACCGGCATCCCGGTGCGCGGCGATGTGGCCATGACCGGTGAGATCACCTTGCGCGGCGAAGTCACCGCTATTGGTGGCCTGAAGGAAAAGCTGCTGGCCGCGCTGCGCGGTGGCATCAAGACCGTGATCATTCCGGAAGAAAACGCCAAGGACCTGCAGGAGATTCCCGAGAACGTGAAAGCCGGCCTCGAAATCGTGCCGGTTAAATGGATTGACCAGGTGCTGCAGATTGCGCTGGTGCGCCAGCCCGTGCCTTTGACTGAGGAAGAGGTGGCCGTGGCGGCCGCTGCTGCGGCAGCGCCTGCGGTGGCAGCAGCGGGCAGCATCACGCATTGAGCAAATTTTTGCATCCTCTTCGCATGACGCAAAAAACTGCGCTATAATTTGAGGCTGTAATCGCGGGAGTAGCTCAGTTGGTAGAGCGCAACCTTGCCAAGGTTGAGGTCGAGAGTTCGAGACTCTTCTCCCGCTCCAATTCAAAAGGGCAGCACGTTAAAATGCTGTCCTTTTTCTTTGGGTTCTTGCTGTTAGTAGAATTGTTTTATTGAGCCCGACAGATCAAGGCGCGGTAACAAAGCGGTTATGTACCGGATTGCAAATCCGGCTAGCCCGGTTCGACTCCGGGCCGCGCCTCCACCCCAGGTTTTTTGCCAGCCCCTGCAGTGGGGCTTTTTTGTTTCACAATGAGAGCCCTGCCCGGGTGGTGAAATTGGTAGACACATCGGACTTAAAATCCGCCGCTTTCCTGCATAAGGGGCGTACCGGTTCGATTCCGGTCCCGGGCACCACATGACATTTTCCTGATGCATTGCCAGCTCCTGGCGCTGCAGTTTCCCGCTTCCGTGGTCATGTTCATTTCAGGCTGCAACTGGTTAAGATAGATTCCATGGCCCGCTACAACACCCCTCCTTTTGAAATTCACGTTCATGGCGAAGTGCCCTTGCGTGACGACATTGGTTTTGAGCAGTTGCAGGATGCGCTGAAACCACTGTGGGCTTACGCGGGCGCCAAGTCGCTGGCGGATGGCGCAGCCAGCGTGTACGAGGAAGAGCCTGGCATACGTTTCGATGCCCACCAGCATTTGCTGCAGTTGTGCTGGACGGTTCCGGGTGATGAAGACTTCCGTCAGGTGCTCGACGAGGTCTGCATGGCACTCAACGAGATGGCCGTCAGCGGCGCACCGATTGAAGTCACGTTTTACGATGCCGATTTTGACGAGGATGAAGAACGCGACGGCGAAGAAGCCAGGGACGACTTTGCGATGTATTTTGTCGGCCCCACGCCGGCCGCCATCATGCAGGTCCAGCGCGATCTGCTGGTGCAGGACATGATTGGCCTGATGGAACGCCACTTCGATGCCACCGAACTCGGTGATGTGGTGGCAGCGGTGGACAAATTGTTCGAGCAGCGCTTTGAATCCCTGGTCAACTCCATGCAACTGGGCCGGCCACCGCGCGGCCTGGGCGGGTCGCAGGGTGGCTCCGGTCATGGTGGTGGTGGGCGCAAGCCGCGGCACCTGCACTAAGGAAGTGCTGAACAAATCCCCTGCGGCGCGCGATCATCCGGGCTCGGGCGGTCTGCTGCGTTGAATGTCTTGCCAATAGTCAACTATTGGCTGCGACATCCGCCTGGCATCCCATCCCGATCCGGCTGCCGCACATCCGCAAGGACTTATTCAACACTTCCCTGACGCTGGCCTGCGGGCCGGCGCTATTTTTCCCGCTTCAGGCCGAGGCCGCAGATGTAAATGTCCATCACGTCCTGGCCGACAGCGACCAGGTCGAAGGCTTCGCTGTCCAGCAGCCAGTTCTGAATCAGGCCGTCGATGATGGCATGCAAGCCCCCGGCGCAGGTGGCGGCTGGCGCCGCCAGCTTGACCGACCGGTGCGCGGCCGCTGCGCTCAAGCCATGCTCCACCTTGGAAAGAAAATCACGGCGCACGGCCAGATGGCGTGCGCGCACGGCCTGTAGCTCATCGACATATTCAACTTTCTGGGTGGCTACTTCCAACACGCGGCGCGTCTGCGGGTCGGTAGCGATCCGGACCAGCGCCTCGCGCATGCCCAGGCAGAGTTG
The DNA here is from genome assembly GCA_040385025.1 of Pseudomonadota bacterium. Classification (GTDB taxonomy): domain Bacteria; phylum Pseudomonadota; class Gammaproteobacteria; order Burkholderiales; family Burkholderiaceae_C; genus Polaromonas. The sequence goes on from JAZKIE010000413.1 coordinate 7,467, forward strand.
GGTCAGCGGATCGCCGCTGCCGTCGCGCCCCAGGTCCTGAAACGACTGCTCCAAAGGCAGCGTGACCCTTTCCATCATGGCGTTAAAGAGGTCGGCCTTGTCCTTGAAATGCCAATAGATGGCGCCCCGGCTGGTGCCCGCCAGTTTGGCGATGTCGTTGAGCGACGTGCGGGAAACGCCCTGCGCCTGAAACAGCAGTTCTGCTGCATCGAGCAAGTTATGGCGGGTAGCCAGTGCGTCTTCTTTGGTGCGGCGAGCCAAGCTTTGCTTCCTGTGATTTAATTTTCCGGGGGCTTAAATATACATTCATAAATGTATGTAAAATCCCGTATCCACGAAAACCCTTGGTTTTAGGCAAGCTTTCTTTGCTGAACAGCTTTCCAGCGTTTCTCTTCTTATCCTGCACCAGCCACACTCAAGGAAGCAGCATGCCCACGTCGAGCCTGATCCAGCCTTTTTTACCCGCTGAACCACCGCAAAAAACATCCCGCCACCAGCAGCTCCTGATGGCTGCGCTGCTGACAGTGTTCCTTGCAGCTTGCGGCAAAGGCGGCAATGGCAATGGGCCAGGTGCGGGTGGCACGCCGCCACCGGCCGAGGTCGGCGTGGTGACGGTCAGTCAGGGTGATGTGGGACTGGTGACCGAATTGCCTGGGCGGCTGGAGGCCTCCCGCGTGGCACAGGTCAGGGCGCGAGCGGCGGGCATTTTGCAAAAAAGGTTGTTCCGTGAGGGCAGCGACGTCAAGGCCGGCCAGCCCTTGTTCACGATTGACTCTGCGCCTTACGCGGCCCAGGTGGCCAGCGCCAAGGCCGGGCAGTCGCGTGCGGAAGCCAACCTGGCCCAGGCCACGGGGCTGGCTGAGCGCTACAAGACGCTGGTACAGGCCAATGCGGTCAGCAAGCAGGAATATGCCAACGCGGTGGCGGCGCAGAAGCAGGCTGAGGCCGATGTGGCTGTCGGCCGCGCGAACGTGCAGACCGCCAGCATCAACCTGGGTTACGCCGCGGTCACCGCGCCGATTTCAGGCCGCATTGGCCGCGCGCTGGTCACTGAAGGCGCATTGGTCGGGCAGGGCGACGCCACGCAACTGGCGGTGATCCAGCAGATCAACCCAATGTATGTCAATTTCACGCAGTCCGCATCGGAAGTGATGAAGCTGCGCAATGGCCTGGAAAGTGGCCAGTTCAAGCGTGCCAACGGCGTGCAAGCCGCCAGTGTGCGCATCGTGCTGGAAGATGGCAGTGAATATGCCAAACCCGGCCGCTTGCTGTTTTCCGACCTGACGGTCGATGCCACCACCGGCCAGATCACGCTGCGTGCCGAGGTGCCCAATCCCAATGGCGACCTGTTGCCCGGCCTGTATGTGCGCGTGCGGCTGGAGCAGGCCCAGGCCACCAATGCCCTCACCTTGCCGCAACAGGCGGTCACGCGCTCGGCGCAGGGCGATACGGTGATGGTGGTCGGCGAGGACGGCAAGGTCAACTCGCGCAGCATCAAGATAGGCTCGGCGAAGGGCAACCAGTGGGTGGTGCTGGAAGGCCTGAAAACCGGCGAAAAAGTCATGGTTGACGGTTTCCAGAAACTGCAGCCCGGCGCCACGGTCAAACCGGTGCCCTGGCAGCCGGTCGCAGCCCGGTCTGTCGGCGCAGCTTCCGCGCCTGCAGCTTCTGCCTCCGCGCCTGCCGCTGCCGCCTCGTCGGCCGCAAAATAAGGAGCCCGCTGCATGGCCAAGTTTTTTATTGATCGGCCGATTTTTGCCTGGGTGATTGCGCTGTTCATCATCGTGATGGGCGGCGTGGCGATCACGCAGTTGCCGATCTCGCAGTACCCGCCGGTGGCGCCGCCTGCCATCATCATCAACGCCGCCTATCCGGGCGCTTCAGCCCAGACGCTGGAGGACAGTGTGTTGTCGGTGATCGAGCGCGAGATGAACGGCTCGCCCGGCCTGATCTACATGGAGTCGGTGGCGCAGGCCAACGGCACCGGCAGCATCACCATCAGTTTCCAGCCCGGCACCAATGCCGACCTGGCCCAGGTCGATGTGCAGAACCGCCTTTCGCGCGCCGCGCCGCGCCTGCCGCAGGCCGTGACGCAGCAGGGCGTGCGGGTGGACAAATCGCGCTCGAACTTCCTGCTCTTCACCATGCTGTCGTCGAGCAACCCGGCGATTGACCCGATTGCCCTGGGTGACTACGCGTCGCGCACGGTGGTGCCCGAGCTGCAGCGCCTGCCCGGCATCGGCCAGGCCCAGTTGTTCGGCTCCGAGCGTGCGATGCGCGTCTGGATTGACCCGGCCAAGCTCGCGGGGTTCAACCTGTCCTCAGCCGATGTCACCACCGCGATCCGCGCGCAGAACGCGCAGGTCGCGTCCGGCACCATTGGCGACCTGCCCAATATCGGCGGGCAGGGCATTGCCGCGACGGTGGTGGTCAACGGCCAGCTTGCCAATGTGGAGCAGTTCGGCAACATCGTGCTGCGTGCCAACACCGACGGCTCGGCCGTGCGGCTCAAGGACGTGGCCCGCATGGAACTCGGCGGCCAGACCTATGCGACATCGGCACGGCTGAATGGCCAGCCCGCCGTCGGTATCGGCGTTCAGCTGTCCCCCAGCGGCAATGCGCTGGCCTCGGCCAAGGCCGTGCGCCAGAAGATGGCCGAACTGGAGCGTTATTTTCCTCAGGGCGTGAGCTGGTCGATTCCCTATGACAGCTCGCGTTTTGTGCAGATCTCCATCTCGCAGGTGGCGGTGACGCTGCTGGAAGCCGTGGCGCTGGTGTTCCTGGTGATGTTCCTGTTCCTGCAGAACTGGCGCTACACCATCATCCCCACCCTGGTGGTGCCGGTGGCCCTGCTGGGCACCTTCGCCGCGCTGCTGTCGCTGGGCTTTTCGATCAACGTGCTGACCATGTTCGGCATGGTGCTGGTGATCGGCATCGTGGTGGACGACGCCATCGTGGTGGTGGAGAACGTCGAGCGCATCATGAGCGAGGAAGGCCTGCCGCCGCTGGAGGCCACGCGCAAGGCCATGAAGCAGATCTCGGGCGCCATCATCGGTGTGACGGTGGTGCTGATTTCGGTGTTTGTGCCGCTGGCCTTTTTTGCCGGCTCCACCGGCAACATCTACCGCCAGTTCTCGGCGGTGATGGTGGCGTCGATTTCTTTTTCGGCCTTCATGGCACTGTCGCTGACGCCGGCTTTGTGCGCAACATTGCTCAAGCCCGTCGAAGCCGGGCACCACCACGAAAAGCGCGGCTTTTTTGGCTGGTTCAACCGCGGCTTCTCACGCACCGCGAAGGCTTATGAAAGCGTGGTTGCCCGCATTCTCAAACGCGCGGCACGTTACCTGGTGATTTACATTGCCATCATTGGTGTGGTGGCGGTGGTCTACATGCGTTTGCCCACGTCTTTCCTGCCGGGGGAGGACCAGGGCAACATTTTGGTGAACGTGCAGTTGCCGCCCGGCGCGACGCAGGAGCGCACGCTGGCGGTCATGCAGCAGGTCGAAGGCTACATCCTCAAGCAGCCCGAGGTGCAGAGCATGGTGGGTGTGCTGGGTTTCAGTTTCTCGGGCCAGGGCCAGAATGCCGCGCTCGCTTTTGTGACGCTCAAGGACTGGTCCGAGCGTGAAGGCCCCGGCCAGTCCGCCGCAGCGCTGGCGGGCCGGGCGTTCGGTGCCCTGTCAGGCATACGCGACGCCTTCATCTTTCCGCTGAGCCCGCCGCCGATTCCCGAACTCGGTTCTGCCAGTGGCTTCACCTTCCGTCTGCAAGACCGGGGTGGCGCCGGCCATGATGCGCTGCTCGCTGCGCGTAACCAGATGCTGGGCATGGCTGGCAAAAGCCCGGTGCTGGCCCAGGTGCGTCCGGACGGCCTGGAGGACGGGCCGCAACTGCAGATCGATATCGACCGTGACAAGGCCAATGCGCTCGGCGTTTCCTTTGACGCGATCAACGCCACCTTGTCGACAGCACTTGGTTCCAGCTACGTGAACGACTTCCCCAACCAGGGGCGCTTGCAGCGAGTGGTGGTGCAGGCCGACGCACCTGCGCGCATGCAGCCCGACGACTTGTTGCGGCTCAACGCGAGCAACGCCCAGGGCCGGCCAGTGCCGATGTCGGCTTTTGCGTCCACGCGCTGGGTCACTGGCGCGCAGCAGACCATTCGTTACAACGGCTACCCGGCGATGCGGATTTCGGGCTCTGCCGCGCCCGGCTACAGCTCGGGTGCAGCCATGACCGAGATGGAAAATCTGGCGGCCAAATTGCCGGCGGGATTCGGTTTCGAATGGACCGGCCAGTCGCGCGAGGAAAAACTGGCGGGCTCGCAGGCGCTGATCCTGTACGGCTTTGCGATCCTGGCCGTCTTCCTGTGTCTTGCGGCGCTGTACGAAAGCTGGACCATTCCGCTGGCGGTGATTCTGGTGGTGCCGCTGGGTGTGCTCGGCGTGTTGCTGGCAACACTGCTGCGCGCCTATTCCAACGACGTGTACTTCCAGGTGGGACTGATCACCATCATTGGCCTGTCGGCGAAAAATGCGATTTTGATTATCGAGTTTGCCAAGGACCTGGAAGCCCAGGGCAAAAGCGCCATTGAATCGGCGCTGGCCGCCGCCCACCTGCGCTTCCGGCCCATCGTGATGACGTCACTGGCTTTCATGATGGGCGTGCTGCCGCTGGCGATTGCCACCGGTGCGGGCTCGGCCAGCCAGCGCGCCATCGGCACCGGCGTGATCGGCGGCATGATCACCGGCACGGCGCTGGCGGTGATTTTTGTACCGGTATTTTTTGTCGTGGTGCGCGGTTTGTTCAAGAGCAGCGAGCGGCAACGAAGAATGTACGCTGAGCATGCCCATGCGGCAGGCTTCGACGAAGGTGAACAACATGAAAGTAAGCCCCATGCGTAACACCACAGTGGGACCACTCCTGGCGATCAGCGCCGCGCTGCTGGCTGCTGGCTGCTCCATGGCGCCCAAATATGAGCGGCCCGAGGCGCCGATTGCAAGTGATTGGCCGGGCCTGCGCCTGTCAAAGTCGCTCGCGTCCGCGCCGCCGGTTGCAATCGGTTCCTCGGCCTCGGTGCAGACGGTTGCCGCCGCCGACATCGAATGGCAGAGTTTTTTCAGTGACCCCAAGCTGAGACTGCTGATCGACTCGGCGCTGCGCAACAACCGTGATCTGCGCATTGCCGTGCTCAACATCGAGCAGGCCCGCGCCCAGTTCCAGATCCGCCGGGCCGACCAGTTTCCGACCGTGGGTGCTGCGCTCACCGGCTCGCGCCAACCCGCCGCCGGCGGAAGTATTGCCAGCGTCTACACCGCCGGCCTGGCCATGACCTCGTACGAGATTGATTTCTTCGGCCGCGTCGCCAGCCTCAAGGACGCCGCGCTGGCGCAGTACCTGGCGACCGAGGAAGGCCGCAAGACCACCCAGATCAGCCTGATCGCCACGGTGGCCAACACCTGGCTGAGCCTGCTGGCCGATGAGGAATTGCTGGCCATCACCGAGCAGACGCTGGCGACGCGCGAGGAGTCCTTCAAGCTCAGCCAGCTTCGTTTTGACAACGGCGTCACCTCCGAGCTTGACCTGCGCCAGGCCGAGTCGCTGGCAGAAGCCGCGCGCATCAGCCGGGCGCAACTGCAGCGCCAGCGCGCGCAGGACGAGAACCTGCTGACCTTGCTGGTGGGCCAAGCCCTGGACGCAGAACTGGCCGCCGCCTTGCCGCGTGGCCAGGCGCTGGCCGATGCGCCCCTGATGGTGGATGTCCCGGCCGGCCTGCCATCGGATATGTTGACCAAACGCCCCGACATCCGTCAGGCCGAGCAGCAACTGCTGGCTGCCAACGCCAACATCGGTGCCGCACGCGCCGCATTTTTTCCGCGGATTTCACTGACGGCCTCGGCCGGCAGCGTCAGCACCCATCTGTCGGGCTTGTTTGAAAGCGGCACCTACGGCTGGACGCTGGCGCCGCAGTTGTTCTTGCCGCTGTTCGACGCGGGCCGCAACCGCGCCGGACTCGATTCGGCCAATGTCAACCGCGACATTGCCGTGGCGCAGTACGAAAAAGCCATTCAGACCGCCTTCCGTGAGGTGGCTGACGCCCTGGCTGGGCGCGCCACGCTGGGAGAGCAACTGCGCGCCCAGCAGGCGCAGGCCATGGCAGAAACCACGCGTTTCAAGCTGTCGGACCTGCGCTACCAGAATGGCATCGCCAACCAGCTTGATTTGCTGGACGCCCAGCGCACGCTGTTTGCGGCGCAGCAGGCCGTGGTGCAGACCCGCTTGCTGCAACTGCAAAACCAGGTCACGCTGTACAAGACGCTGGGCGGCGGCTGGAAAGAGCCTGTGGCCACGCCCTAGGCGGACTGGGCCTGAGCCGTGAGCTGGTCCGCAAACGCGTGGTTGAGGTCGCGGTGGCCGGCTTCGTCGTCGCGCACCACCAGGATCACATCGCGCAGGCGCGCGTCAGGGGCCAGCTTCCAGTAGTCAATGGCGATTTGCGGCGCAGGCACGTTTTCGTACTGCCCGCTGTCAATACCCGCCAGGTATTCGGTGTAGCTGTAGACCGCTTCTTCCTCGAAGTAGCCGACCAACCGGTGCGCGGTGCGTGACGACACCAGATACAGCAGGAAAAACAGGTTGTAGAAAATGCCCTGCGCCAGCATGATCATCCAGCGCTCCAGCCGGCTCGGTTTGGCGATGTGCACAAAGGTCATCAGGTGCATGCGCTCGTTTTCGGCTTCGTCCAGCAACTGGCGTATCCAGCCTTCGTCGTTTTTCATGCTGCGCAGCGACTTCAAGTGAATCAGCGCCCCGCCGACCATGCCGGGCACAGCGGCCACCGTCTCCAGCACCACGGCACGGTTGCCGTAACGTCCGGCAAAAAAGGTGTCGGCCAGAAAACGCAGCAAGCGGGTGGTGCGCCAGGCGAAGCGGTCCGAAAGATCCGTCTGCGCATGGTGCGGTGCTCGCGTTGGCGTGGGGTCGGACATCAGGCATTCTCCAGTGGTGCGATTCATTGGAACACGTATCGGGGCCAGGAGCCATGT
>JAZKIE010000414.1:0-6173 GCA_040385025.1 Pseudomonadota bacterium
GCCGTTTCATCGAGCGCATCGGTTTTTACAACCCGATCGCCAAAGGTGGCGAAGAGGGTCTGCGCATCGAGCAGGACCGTTTGACCCACTGGCTCGGCGTGGGCGCACAAGCGTCCCCCACCGTGGAACGCCTGGTCAAGCAGGGCGCTGCCGCTGCTCCCAAGGCAGCCTGAGTTTTCGGCTTTAAATGCTTCCAGGCTTAGAGTCATCGGGTCTCCCCGATGACGCCATCGAAGTCGGGCGCATTCTTGATGCCTGGGGCGTCAAGGGCTGGGTCAAAATCCTGCCGCACAGCGCCTCTTCCGAGGCGCTTTTTTCTTCCGGCCGCTGGTTTCTCCAGCCGCCCGAAGCCAAACACCGGCCAGGCTTTGACGCTTTTGCCGGCACGGTGATCCTGACGGTCAGCGAATCCAAAACCCATTCCGACTCCGTCGTCGCCAAGTTCGAGGGCATCGACGACCGCACGCCAGCCGAAGCCCTGCGTGGGGCGCGGATTTTTGTGCCGCGCAGCGCTTTTCCCAAAGCCGGCAAGGACGAGTATTACTGGGTGGACCTGCTGGGCCTGAATGTCGTCAACCGCGAAGGTGTGGCTTTGGGCTGCGTGCGCGACCTGATGGCGACCGGTCCGCACTCGGTGCTGTGTGTCGAATACACCGACGGCGAGCAGACCCTGGAGCGCATGATTCCTTTTGTGGCCGCGTATGTCGATGGGGTGGACCTGCCTGGCAAGACCATCACGGTGGACTGGCAGCCCGACTATTAGGGCCTCCGCGCTGGCCGCTTCATGACGCAAAATACCTCTCATGCGTTTTGACGTCATCACCTTGTTCCCCGAGCTTTTTGAGCCGTTTTTGAAAAGCGGCGTGACACGCCGTGCCTACGAATCCGGCCTGGTCGAGGTCAAATTGTGGAATCCGCGCGACTTTGCCGAGGGCAATTACCGCCGCGTCGATGACCGGTCTTTTGGTGGTGGCCCCGGCATGGTCATGATGGCTGAACCGCTGGCGCGTTGCCTGGAGGCCATCCGGGCCGATCGCGCCGAGCCTGAAAGTTCACGGGCGCCCGTGGTTCTGTTCTCGCCGATTGGCTGTGCCCTGGACCACACCGGCGTTGAAGCCTGGTCAGCCAGCGCTGGCGCGGTCCTGGTGTGCGGCCGCTACGAGGGCCTGGATCAGCGTTTTATTGACCGTTTTGTGGATCAGCAGCTCAGCTTGGGCGACTTTGTGCTGTCTGGCGGGGAAATCGCCGCCATGGCCTTGCTGGACGCTGTGGCGCGTCTGCAACCCGGCGTGCTCAACGACGAAGGCAGCCACCAGTTTGACAGTTTCAACCCGGCGCTGGACGGTTTGCTCGACTGCCCGCATTACACGCGGCCCGAGACCTGGCGCGAGCAGGGCGTGCCAGACATGTTGTTGTCGGGCAACCACGCCCACATTGAACGCTGGCGCCGTGATCAGCGGCTGGCCCTGACACAAGGCCGACGCCCCGATTTGCTGCAAAAGGCGCGGTCCGCCGGATATTTGAGCGCCACCGACGAGGCTTTTCTGGCGGATTTGATCGAAAATCCGGAGCAGGACGCATAAACGCTATAATCAAAGGCTTTTCGGTCCTCTGGCGGCCACTGCAACCATCTTGACCATCATCGATGTGTCCATGGATTTGCGGTCTTTAGTGCAGCGCGTGTATGAACGAAAAAGTTAGATGGAATAAATCATGAATCTGATCGCAACCCTTGAGCAGGAAGAAATTGCCCGCTTGAACAAAACCATTCCCGTGTACGCCCCCGGCGATACCGTGATCGTCAGCGTCAATGTGGTTGAAGGTACACGCAAGCGTGTGCAGGCGTTTGAAGGTGTGGTGATTGCCAAGCGCAACCGCGGCCTGAACTCCAGCTTCATCGTGCGCAAGATCTCCAACGGCGAAGGCGTCGAGCGGACCTTCCAGGTCTACAGCCCGCTGATCGCCAAGATCGAAGTCAAACGCCGTGGTGATGTGCGCCGCGCCAAGCTGTACTACCTGCGTGATCGCAGCGGCAAGTCGGCACGTATCAAGGAAAAACTGGGCGCGAAAGCTGCATAAAAGCGGCCTGGTCCCTGAAAAAGCCGCTCTCTGGAGCGGTTTTTTTATGCCTGCTACGCTTGCCTTCGCATGACATTTACCAAACCGTTGCCGACATTTGATCCGCGGACCATTCCGGTCATCGGGGTGGATACGCATTTGTCTGGCGTGCCGGCAGAGGAATTGACGCCGCAGGCCTTGCGCCAGCGTTTCCGGCACCCGCCGCTCTGGACGCCGGAGCACAGTGTCGAGAAAAAGTTTTCCAACCGGGAGCCGGCACTTGCTGCCGTGCTGATCCCGCTGGTCATGCGGGACGAACTCACGCTGCTGCTGACAGAACGCGCCGGCAACATGTCCACCCATTCCGGCCAGGTTGCCTTCCCCGGCGGCAAGACCGATGACACCGACCACGACGCGGTGGAAACGGCCCTGCGCGAAGCGCACGAAGAGATCGGACTGACCCGCGAGCATGTCGAAGTGCTGGGCATTCTGCCCACCTACGTCACCGGCACCGCCTTCATCATCACCCCCGTCGTGGCGCTGGTGCGGCCGGATTTTGTGCTGCAGCCCAATCCCACCGAAGTGGCCGACATTTTCGAGGTGCCGCTGCATTACCTGATGAACCCGGCGAACCACCAGCGCCATGAATTCGAGTTCGACGGCGCTATCCGGCAGTGGCTGTCCATGCCCTACACCGGACCGGTGGACAGCGCTGGCGGCAAGGAGCGCTACATCTGGGGCGCCACCGCCGGCATGCTGCGCAATCTCTACCGTTTCTTGAGCGCCTGATCCCACCCTGAACTGCGGGTGTATATCACCCGTTATGATTTGGCAGCAGGGCACTTCGAGAAATTCAGAATTTCGGCATGAAGTGCCAGGCGCACGGAGCTCTAGCCGCCGGAATGCACTTGGGTGCATGAGGATTGCGAGCACCGCGCAAGGACGCAATTCGCCCGAAAAATGGATTTATTGAAGTGCCATGAGCTTTTTTGCCGTTTTGTTCGCACTCATCATTGAACAGGCCCGCCCGCTGGCCCGCGGCAATGTCATCCACGCCAGTTTGCGCCGCTGGGCGCGCTGGGCCAGCCGCAGCCTGGACGCCGGCAAGCCGGTGCACGGCTGGGTCGCCTGGAGCATGGCCGTGGTGGCACCAGCGCTGCTCACGCTGGCGATCCACTGGCTGCTCTGGAGCGTCAATGTGGCCCTGGCCTTTGTCTGGAGCGTGGCCGTGTTGTATGTCACGCTGGGTTTTCGCCAGTTCAGCCACTATTTCACCGACATTCGTGACGCGCTGGACGACGGTGACGAGGCGACTGCGCGCGAACTGCTGGCACAGTGGCGCCAGGTCGATGCCAGTGAGTTGCCGCGCAGCGAAATTGTGCGGCACGTGATCGAGTACTCGGTGCTGGCCGCGCACCGCCATGTGTTCGGTGTGCTGGCCTGGTTTTCGGTGCTGGCTGCGTTGGGTCTGGGTCCTGCCGGTGCCGTGTTGTACCGCCTGAGCGAGTTCGTGTCACGTTACTGGGCGCACAAGAGCCGCGCCACGGGCGAGGGCGCGAGCCCGGCCTTGCAGGATGCTGCCGCGCGCGCCTGGCACCTGATCGACTATGTGCCGGCGCGCCTGACCTCGCTGGGTTTTGCGGTGGTTGGCAGTTTTGAAGATGCGATTGATGGCTGGCGCAACTATGCGCAGCGCCAGCCGGCCGGCCCGGAAAACCACAACGACGGCGTGATCCTCGCAGCCACCTCGGGCGCGGTCAATGTGCGTCTGGGCGGCGAGGCGCTGAAAGCCGCATTTGCGCCCGATGCCTCGCAGGGCTTCCAGGCCAACGGCCCCGATCAGCCGGCGCCAGAGGTGACGGAAAGCACACCTGGGCGCGAACCCGAGGTGGCGCATTTGCGCAGCATTGTCGGCCTGGTCTGGCGTTCGGTGGTGCTCTGGATGGTGCTGCTGGCGCTGCTGACGCTGGCGCGCCTGCTGGGCTGATCCCATCTCTAAATCATCCGTGCACTTTGTCGGCTTCGCTAGCCGTACGTCTGTACTGTCGTCGCTTCGCCTTCGCGTTCACGAATGATGTAGAGAAGGAATGAGTTGTTCAGTAACGCGCGGGCTGGGACAGCTCGGCGAACAATTCGCTATACAAACGATAGCGGCTGGCGCTTATTTTGCCTGGGCTGGAGGCCGATTTTGCTTCAGAGATCACGCCACAACCCGGTTCGTGCAAATGCGTGCAGTTGTAGAACTTGCAATCCTGTGCATGAACTTTCAGATCAGGCATGTAGTTGGCCAGGTGCATGGGGTCTATGTGGTGCAGGCCGAATTCCTGGAAACCTGGCGAGTCGATCAGCGCGCTGGTCCGTTCGGCGTCGATCCAGTACAAGGTGGTGCTGGTCGTCGTGTGTTTGCCCGAGTTGAGTGCCTGCGATATTTCTGCCGTCAGCACCTGCGCGTTGGGTACCAGCAAATTGGTCAGGCTGCTTTTGCCGGCGCCTGACGGACCCAGCACCAGGGTTTTTTTGCCGCTGAGCAGCGCCAGCAGTTGCTGGTACTGCGCGTCGTTGGCCACAGGTGCATCGGTTTTGGGCTTGATCGCCAGCGGCAGCACCTGGTAGCCCATGGCCCGGTAGGGTTCCAGCTTGGTCCAGGCGCGGCCGAAAGGCTCGGCCAGGTCGCTTTTGTTCAGCGCGATGATGGGTGTGATGCGTTCGGCTTCGGCGGCGATCAGCGCGCGCGTGAGCTGGCTTTCGGAAAACTCGGGTTCGGCCGCGATCAGTATCAGCACCTGGTCCAGGTTGGCCGCAAAGGACTTGGTGCGCATCTCGTCCTGGCGGTAAAACAGGTTGCTGCGGGGCTCGACTTTTTCAACCGTGCCTTCGTCCTGTGACGGCAGCCACTGGACACGGTCGCCGACCACGGCCTGACTCTTTTTGCCGCGCGGATGGCAAATCAGGCGCTGGCCGTCGGGCGTTTCCACCAGGCAATGCCGGCCGAATCCGGCCACCACCAGGCCGGGCAGGGTCCCGGCGGAAGAAACAGTGGTCAAGCCAGCAAGGCGTCGACCCTGGACGCGCAGAAAAAGTCGCTGACTGAAATGCCATTCACGTCATGCGTGTTGAAACGTACCGTGCATTTGCCGTAACTCAGTGCCAGGTCGGGGTGATGGTCCTCGGCGTTGGCGATAAAGGCCACGGCATTCACGAAGGCGATAGTCTCGTAATAATTTTTGAAGCTGAAAGTTTTTTCCAGCGAACCGTCGAGCAGCCGCCAGCCCAGCGCCTGCTCGCCATTAAGCTGGCTGAGCTGTGTCACGATTTCGGTGGCGCTCAGTGCACGGCGGTTTTTGTGGATCGGATTCATGCGGCTGCTCCGCTGCCGCTGCCCAAGCGCGCCAGCCGCTCAGAGGCCGGCGGGTGTGAATAGTAGAACTTCACGAACAAGGGGTCCGGCGTCAGCGTGCTGGCGTTGTCCTGGTAGAGCTTGAGTAATGCACTTTGCAAATCCTTGCCGTCGGTCTGGGCGATCGCATAAGCGTCCGCCTCAAACTCGTGCTTGCGCGAGAACAGTGCAAAGATGGGCGAGATAAAAAAGCTGAACACCGGCACCACCAGCAGGAACAGCAGCAGCGCCAGTGCATCATTGCCGCCGCTCATGTTCGGCCGCACGCCGAGCCCGGTGTAAAACCAGACCTGCGTGGACAGCCAGCCCAGCAGTGCAAACCCCGCCAGGCTCATGGCAAACATCGACACGATGCGTTTGACGATGTGTTTGTGCTTGAAGTGCCCGAGTTCGTGGGCCAGCACGGCATCCACCTCGGCGGGGTTGAGCTGTTTGAGCAGGGTGTCGTAGAACACCACGCGTTTGGACGCGCCGAAACCGGTGAAGTAGGCATTGGCGTGGGCCGATCGTTTGCTGCCATCCATCACAAACAGGCCCTTGGCTGCGAAGCCGCAGCGCTGCATCAGCGCGGTGACGCGAGCCTTCAGGGTTTCGTCCTCCAGCGGCTGGAATTTGTTGAACAGCGGTGCAATCACGGTCGGGTACAACACCAGAATCAGCAGATTGAACACCATCCAGGCACCCCAGGCCCACAGCCACCACCAGACGCCGGTGCTGC
>JAZKIE010000415.1:0-1709 GCA_040385025.1 Pseudomonadota bacterium
CGAATTTCATGGTGATCTCCTTGGAGTGTCTCTCATTGAGAAGAAATGGGTTGTCAGCAGTTCTGCACGGTTTTTATGGCTTTACGGAGCGTTTTAAGGCTCTGGCCCTTGCCGGACGCGCGTGAGCAGCTATTGATTCAGTAGCATCTGGTGCAGATGGCGTGTCCATCGCGCCGCTCCAGGCGCGTATCACGGCGTAACTGCGCCAGGGTTTCCAGGCCAGCGAGGCCTGCTCGGCTTCTTTGGCCGGGTTCTTCAGACCCTGCACACTGAGGGCCTTGTGCAGCGCCACGTCACCGGCCGGAAAAGCGTCGGGCCAGCGCAGCGCGCGCATGGCGATGTATTGCGCGGTCCAGTCGCCAATGCCGGGCAACTCTTTCAGCGCCGCAATCGTGGCGTTGACATCGGCGCCGCCGTGCAACTGCACGCGCTTTTCTGCCACGGCTTTGGCGATGCCGACAATCGCCGTCTGGCGCTGGCGCACGATGCCCAGTTGCCCCAGCGTATCGCCGCTGGCCTGCGCCAGCACCGCCGCTGAGGGGAAGAGGCGCGTCAGGCCCGGCCACGGTGTTTCAATCGGCTCGCCGAGTTTGTCGACCATGCGTTGCGCCAGCGTGCGCGCCGCCGCCACCGTGATCTGCTGGCCCAGCACGGCGCGCACCGCCAGCTCGTAGCCGTCCATCGCGCCGGGCACACGCAGGCCATCCCCGCCCGGAAAACTGTCGTGCAGCACGGCGTTGATGGCCTGCGGATCGGCGTCCAGGTCCAGCATGGCGCGCACCCGGCGTATCACCAGCGGCAACACCTCGCGCAGCGAGTCGCTGATACGCAGCGCCACATGGCTGCGGCTTTCATCAAAGCTGGCCAGCAACCAGCCGGCGTGCACCTTGCCACCGGTTTCCACACGAAATGTGCGTCCCAGCCTCGTCCCGTCTGCCTCATCAGCTACAAATTCAATAGCGTTGATCTGGCGCTTGCGAAAAAACGCCGTCATCGCGGCGACGTCGTAAGGCGGCCGGTAGCCCAGTTTCACAGTGATGCCCGGGTCCGACGGCGTGCTGCCCTGGCGCCGCAACTGCGTCGGGTTCAGGCCGTAGTGGCCGACAAAAGCGGCGTTGAAGCGGCGCACGCTGGCGTAGCCACTGATCAGCGCAATCTGTGTGATCGGCAGCGCGGTGTCAGCCAGCAATTGCTTGGCCGTCAGCAGGCGGCGCGTCTGCAGGTACTGCATGGGCGACACGCCGAACTGCGTCTCAAAAATGCGCCGCACATGGCGGTCGCTGACGCCGAGTTTTGCTGACAGCAATTCCACCGACGGTGTTGCATCTCCCCATGCTTCCGGCTCATCCAGTAAACGGGCGGCCTGGTGCGCCAGGATGTAGCTGGCGTCCTGAATCGACCAGACCACCGAATGCGGCGCCAGCTCGGGCCGGCAGCGCAGGCAGGGCCGAAAGCCGGCGCCCTCTGCCTGCGCGGCGTGGCCGAAGAAGCGGCAGTTTTCGCGCTTGGGGGTTTTCACACTGCAAACCGGCCGGCAGTAGATGCCGGTGGAAGTCACACCGGTGAAAAAGCTGCCGTCAAAACGTGCGTCCCGCGTTTTCAGCGCGAGGTAGCAGGCGTCGTCAGCGAGGAGGGCTTTGTCCGTGTTCATGGCTGAATCATACGTCGCAGGGCGGTTCAGACTAGCCGTTTTCGGACATCTTCCCCGG
>JAZKIE010000416.1:0-2717 GCA_040385025.1 Pseudomonadota bacterium
CGCGTCGATGATGGCGTGAATCAGCACGTCGGCATCCGAATGGCCGAGCAGGCCGGTGCTGTGCGGCACCGTCACGCCGCCTATGATCAGCGCGCGGCCCGGCACCAGCGCATGGGTGTCCCAGCCCTCGCCGATCCTGAAAGAAGGCAGCGCGGATGGATCAGGCAGGTTCATGGCAAGGGTTCATGGGTGAGGGGTGTGGCAGTGACAGTTTTGCTTGCGGCGGCCTTGCGCACCCGTGGTTTGACTGGCGTCCGCTTCTTGATCAGCGCTTCGGCCAACACAAAATCCTCCGGCCAGGTCACCTTGAAGTTGTGCGCACTGCCGCGCACCAGTTTCGGCATCAACCCGGACGCTTCCATGGCGCTGGCTTCATCGGTGACGGCTTCGCCCAGGGCGACGGCCATCTTCAGGGCCTGTGTCAGCGCGCCCAGGCGGAACATCTGCGGCGTCTGCGCCTGCCATAAACCCTCACGCGAAACCGTCGCCACCACCCTGCCGTCGCTGCCCTGCTTGAGCGTGTCGGGCACCGGCTGCGCCAGCAGGCCGCCCACCGGGTCGCTGTGGCAGGCATCAATCAGCTGGTCAATCAGCGCGGCGGTGACCAAGCAACGCGCCGCATCGTGCACCAGCACCCAGTCATCGGCTTCGCCGCCGCTGGCGGCCAGTTGTTCCAGGCCGCCCAGCACACTGACGGCACGGCTGTCGCCGCCGCAGGCTGCGACCTCCACACCGGCAAGTGCCTGCCCGGCCAGAAATTCGTCATCCGGCGCCACCACCACCAGGCAGGACGCGATGCGCGGCACCTGGGCAAAGGCTTTCAGCGTGTGCATCACCATGGGAGCACCGGCAATCGGCTGGTATTGTTTGGGCAGCGATCCATTCTTCGCGCTGTCCCCAACCGCCCGCGTGCCTTGCCCCGCGCAGGGAATCAACGCAAAAAAACGCGGAATCAGGGATTTCGGAGAATGAAGCGCCATGAGCTGATCATAGATTCTAAAATCAGGGCTTCAAAGGCCGTCACACCCCATTCCACCCGGTTTGGGGTGTTTCCCTTTTGTCGCGACTTTTCGACCGGCCCTTCTGTTCCCTTTTTCCGACCCTTCCATGGATTTACCCAAACTGCTTCCCGGCAAACGCTACACGCTGCCCCAGCCCACCGGCTCGGCCGACGCCTTGTTGCTGGCGCAGTTGGGACTGAAGGAAAAGGCCGCCGGCAGGCTGACCGCCATCGTCACCTCAGACGCCACCACAGCCCAGCGCCTGATCGACGAGATTGCCTTTTTTGCGCCCGACCTGCGTTGTGCGCTGTTTCCCGACTGGGAAACCCTGCCCTACGACACCTTCTCGCCCCACCAGGACCTGATCAGCGAGCGGCTGGCCACACTGTGGCGCATCTCGCAGAAGGACAAGGACAGCGGCGCCGACGTGGTCATCGTGCCGGCCACCACCGCGCTGTACCGCCTCGCGCCGCCGGCCTTCCTGGCCGGCTACACCTTTCATTTCAAGGTCAAGCAAAAGCTCGACGAGGCCAAGCTCAAGAGCCAGCTGACCCTGGCCGGCTACAGCCACGTGACCCAGGTGGTGAGCCCCGGTGAATACGCGGTGCGCGGCGGCCTGATCGACCTGTTTCCCATGGGTTCGCCCGTGCCCTACCGCGTGGACCTGTTCGACGACGAGATCGACTCCATCCGTACCTTTGATCCGGACAGCCAGCGCAGCCTCTACCCGGTGCCCGAGGTGCGGCTGCTGCCGGGCCGCGAATTTCCGATGGACGACGATGCGCGTGCCCGCTTCAGGAGCCGCTGGCGCGAACTGCTGGAAGGCGACCCGACCAAAAGCCGCATTTACAAGGACATCGGCAACGGTGTCGCCACTGCCGGCATCGAGTACTACCTGCCGCTGTTTTTTGAAGAGACCGCGACCGTGTTCGACTACCTCGGCAGCGAGGCCATGGTGGTGTTGCATGGCGACCTGGAACCGGCCTTCCAGCGCTTCTGGCAGGACACCAAAGACCGCTACCGGCTGGTGCGCGACGCGCCGGACCGGCCAGCGCTGCCGCCCGAGTCGCTGTTCCTGAGTACCGAGCAGTTTTATGCGCGCGCCAACGATTACGCGCAACTCGCCATCCGCCCGGCGATCGAGGACGTGGCCGACAGCGCGCATTACCAGAAGCTCGGCGAGATGTCGGTGGTGCGCGGCGCCGAGGACCCGCTGGCCCGGCTCAAGGCCCACATCCGCAACACGCAACAGCGCGTGCTGCTGCTGGCCGAAAGCGACGGCCGGCGCGAAAGCCTGCTCGACTTCCTGCGCGCCAGCAGCCTGAGTCCGCCGGCCTTTGATTCGCTGGAAGACTTCCAGACCAGCGTTGAAAAACTCGGCATCGCGACAGCGGCACTCAACACGGGTTTTAGCTGGCTGGCCGGCGACATCGACTTTGTCACCGAGACCGAGCTGTTTGCGGCCGGTGCGGTGACGCGGCGCCGCAACAAAAAGCAGGAGCAGGTCAGCGATG
The DNA here is from genome assembly GCA_040385025.1 of Pseudomonadota bacterium. GTDB lineage: Bacteria > Pseudomonadota > Gammaproteobacteria > Burkholderiales > Burkholderiaceae_C > Polaromonas. Next base: position 2,516 of record JAZKIE010000416.1, read on the forward strand.
TCGAAGCGCTGATCAAGGACTTGTCCGAGCTCAATGTCGGCGATCCCGTGGTGCACAGCGCCCATGGCATAGGCCGCTACAAGGGCCTGATCAACATGGATCTGGGCCAGGGCATCACCGAATTCCTGCACCTGCAATACGCCGATGAAGCCACGCTTTACGTGCCGGTCAGCCAGTTGCAGCAGATCAGCCGCTACACCGG
>JAZKIE010000417.1:0-1566 GCA_040385025.1 Pseudomonadota bacterium
CTGGTCAAGACCATGCTGTACCAGCGCCCGGACCTGATGCACAAGATGCTGGCGATCAATGCCGATGCCGTGGCCGCTTACCTCAATGCCCAGATCGAGGCCGGCGCCCAGGCGGTGATGATTTTCGACAGCTGGGGCGGTGTGCTGGCCGATGCGGCCTTCCAGACTTTCAGCCTGGCCTATACCCAGCGCGTGCTCAGCCAGCTCAAGCGCACGCACGACGGCGTGACAATTCCGCGCCTGGTCTTCACCAAGGGCGGCGGCCTGTGGCTGGAGCAGATGGCCCAGCTCGACTGCGAGGTGCTGGGTCTGGACTGGACCGTCAACCTGGGCCAGGCGCGCGCGCGGGTAGGCGAACGCATGGCACTTCAGGGCAACCTGGACCCGAACGTGCTGTTTGCCCAGCCGGCACAGATCGAAAAAGAGGTGGCCGCTGTGCTGGACAGCTTCGGCCAGCCGCATGCAGACCTGTACAGCAGCGGCCCCACCCACATCTTCAACCTCGGTCACGGCATCAGCCAGCACACGCCGCCGGAAAGCGTGGAAGTGCTGGTGCGCGCCGTCCACGCGCACTCCCGCCGGATGCGTACCGGTACACCGCATTAAGCGTGGTTTTGCATCGCCGATAACACAAAATCAGGCTCCGGAGGCAAGACTTATTCACAAAATTCGTGCTGCGGTGCGGCATGAAACCCACTTGCGGGCTGGTTGCGCTATCAAACCCATAGCGCCGCTAAGTGCTTGATTTATATAGCTTCTTTAAATTGCTTTTTTTCCGGGCAATTTAAGAAAAGCCTTGATTTACAAGGCTTGGGCAGGGCCCATGGCAATCTATCAACAAAGTTATCCACAGAAACTTTGGATCATCTTCAAAGTGGTTTGAAATCAAGCACTTACGGCGTTTTCCGAAAATGTATCTCAGCACTTACGATTTTTTACGCCCTTATAAGCTTCAGCATTCATGACCTATTGGCTCAGCATTGTGGTTGCGACGCCGGCGCACAGCAGCGTGGCCGGAGCGCTGACCTACGCCAGCGAGTGGCCGCTGGCGCCCGGCACGCTGCTGCGGGTGCCGCTGGGCAAACGCGAAGTGCTGGGCGTTGTCTGGGAGATCTTGCCGGACAGCGGGGACCTGCCGCCAGCGCAAGCCCGCGCGGTGTTGGGCGTACTGGACGGCCTGGCGCCGCTGTCCGCGACCTGGCGCCGGCTGGTGGCGTTTACCGCCAGTTATTACCAGCGCTCGATTGGTGAAGTGGCGCTGGCTGCGCTGCCGCCGCAGCTACGGGCCTTGAGCACGGTGCAGCTCGCGCGCCGGCTCAAGCGCCCGGTCGCCACCGTGCCGGACACGCCAGATACGACTGATTTGATAGCACTGAGCCCGGAGCAGACAAGGGCTATGGCCGAATTTGATGCTGATGTCCGGCCGGCCCTGCTGTTCGGCGCGACCGGCAGCGGCAAAACCGAGGTCTACCTGCGCGCCGCCGCCAGCGTGCTGGCGCAGGACGCCAGCGCCCAGGTGCTGGTGATGGTGCCGGAGATCAACCTGACGCCGCAGTTGCAGGCGCG